>CAINXK010000208.1 GCA_903854805.1 uncultured Anaerolineae bacterium | reverse complement strand
TTGGTTCCCATAGCATCAGCACCTGGCTATGATCGGGAAGGGTTTTTACGCTTTGCATTGCCAGCATGTACCCGCCCAGTCTGCGTAATAAGTAACTGTTACGATCTTCCCCCTGTAATAGGTATGAGAAGGGATTGATTGATGTAACCATCCCGGAACAGAAGGCAAATACGTTCAGCCCAAACATGAACATTGCCAGCATCCATGTTAATCTTCCGAAACGAACGCCCAAGGACGATAAATTCCAAATTGCATGTATGCCTGCACCTGCCAAAATTGCAAGTGCAGGAAAAATTGCAAAATAGAGCCGGGTTTGAATGAGTAAACCCGAGAATCGGCTTCCAATTCCCCATAGTATCAATCCAGTGATCGCCACAATACTGGCGATGCCGATTGTCGTTTTCTGGTGCGGTTCTTTTAATTTGCTATTGATCACCGCTAATGGTCCCAATCCCACCAGCAGCGGGCCGACTGTGGCTGCAAATCCTTCTTTTCCATCAAAGCCCATAAAGGTTGCTTGCCAGGGCAGGAAAATGACCGCTCGCCAATCTTTCCAGGCAGGCAGGCTCTGGTAAAGTCTGAGCCTGGTTTGATCCATGGCTCCTGATGGGGTGAAAAACGGGTAAAACGGATTTCCTGTCCCCATGAAATTTTTGATCCACCATGGAGCGCTGGCGAGTGTGGCAGCCAATCCCAATAAAACAACGCTGGAAAAAATGGTTTTCCAGGATCGAGGTTTTTGCATCAATATCAAGACAACAATGGAACAAATTAAAATCACCCCGGCGGTGTATTTTGTTCCCAAGGCTCCGCCACAAAAAACACCTGCCAAAAGAAGCAGACGCTGGTCTTGTTTTTCAAGCCATTCATTTAGTGCCACCAGGGTTGCCCATCCAAAAAGAATGCTGACCCAATCTACGTAACCCGTGGAGATAGTATAAGTAAGGCTTGCGCCCGATAGCAGCGCTGCAATTGAGGTCCATGCCGCGATATTATCAAATTTTGATTTGACGTAACCAAGGATCCCGATCATCGCCAGTGCTGCAATCAAGACCCCGAACACGGCGGCGGATTCGGGGCCGGCCAGGCTAATCTGAGGCAGGTAGAGCATTTCAGTTAGTTGGGGCATTCCCCAGAACATGGTGTCAGGCAGGTAAGCAATCCGGCCGAGATTGATATTGGTGCTTGGGATTGCGTAATGATATACGAGCGAATCCCACTCGACAGGCGGCGCCAGTGCCACCAAAAATTGCCACCCAGAATTAAAATTACACTAGCGGCAATAATTTTTGCAGGCTTCCCGCTGATTGTGGCGGATAATTGACCAAAGTTTTTGAACCAGGCCAGTATGTTCTTATAAAATATGGCATTGATAGCCACGATGAAAATACCGAAAAATATCGAATTGGTTCCCACGAGGCTGCCCCACGCGAGTATTGTGACAGCCAATACAATTAATCCTGCAGCCGCTGTTAACCCAGCCCGGATCAACTCATCAATATCTAAAAACTTTAACAAACTTTCGCCAATTCCCCCGGCGGCGGCGATGACCAGCACGGCCACCAATACCTGCCAGAGGCTGGCGCTCATCCCGAGGATTTGGGCAGCTGAAAAATACTTATGCCCGGCCACATAGCCCAGGCTGCTGAACAACATGCAGGCAAGACCTGCCAGGCCGTAAATAAATGGTTTTAAAGTTGATTTATTCATTTATGGTCCAATCAACAAATAGGTGTTGGCGGGGAAGATTTGGAATTTATATGCAGGCGCGTATTTCCGCAAGCCATTCAAGTCCTCGTTGTACGCCAGAAAACGGGCTGCAATCTTCTTTTTGAGACAATCAAAAATCTGGGGTTCATCAAATAGTCTGAACCCCGCTATTTTCAAGTTCCAGGTCGATTTCCTTGGTACTGCCTCAAGGTTTCGGCAATTGGACCGGATTCCCACTGTTACTGGTTCTTTAATGAACCCGGCCAGGTTTTTACTGAATAATCATCCAGCCTGTGGGGCAGTTAAACTAGCCAGGCTGATTTGCTGAGGAAGATTGCGCGGCCATCTGGGAAACCAGATCTGCTTCGCTTTCATGGGCTGGTTGGTGCAGAAACTATGGCTATCTCGATTCTTGTTCCTGTGTTCTTCAGGGATCCAGGAATCAGGATAAATGTTCGGCGGCACTAATTCTCGTTATTTCAAAAAGATCAACTTTTCTTGTGGCGGGCCAAGATATTCCGCCCCATTTTGAGTGACGAGCACATCTTCTTCCAGCCCGATATAACCATAACCGGGCACAGCCAGACCGGGTTCAATCGTGTAAACGTTGCCTGCTTCGACGCGTTGATTGGGTTGTTGGCCGTATTTTTCCCAGAGTGGGCCTAATAGTGCGCCGCCATCGTGTGCCACCCGTCCGAGTTGATGCCCGGTGCCATACATATACTCAGGGTAACCTGCATCCAGAATGGTCTGGCGGGCGATGGCATCCATTTCGACGCCTTTTACGCCGGGTTTCAGTGCAGCCCGCAGGTTTTCAATTGCCAGGCGCACTGTTGCAAATCCATGGCTGACCTGTTCAGGTGCGTCTGTTTCGCCCGGTCGCAGGACGTAAGCCATGCGTTGAATATCTGAACAGTATTCTTCAAATTTTACGCCGAAATCAAAGTGCAGCAAATGCCCGGGCTGGATTTTTATCCCGGTTGGCCCGGAATGCCCGGCTGGCGAGTCTGGTCCGCTGTTGACCGCCGGGTTGCTTTCCAGGGGCCAGGCGGGACCAACACCCCGTTCGGTTAGGGCTTGCTGCATGTGCTGACCGATTTCTTTTTCGGTCATGCCTACCTGGATCCATGCAAAAGTCTGTTCAAAGATTTCAGCGGTGATTTGGACTGCGCGTCTGATTTTTTCGACCTCGGACGGGGTC
>CAINXK010000207.1 GCA_903854805.1 uncultured Anaerolineae bacterium | reverse complement strand
CGTTCTTTCATTACGAGCCTCATTTGGGCGTCGGTTGCGGTCATCGGCTCTCCTTTTGTCTATGAGAGTCTAGCCGTTTCCTCGCCCCTATGCTTGGGCATTTCTAATTGTCGTTGATGGGTAATTCTAATTGTCTTTAACGGGTTTTTCAAATTGGAGTGCTTGTCAACAAAACGACATTTCAATTATATTGTTTAGCGGGCACATTTGTATCTCAAAACTGTTCGCGAGCCTTTGATAAATTATGAGCACTGAAAACTGCCTAACATTCCGTCTAATGGATTGATTGTCAAATTTATAATCAATGCTGCGTAAATAATCGACCCAATTAAAATCAAAGAAAATCACAAATTAATTGAAAGAAGTTACTGATATTACAAAATGCTTGTTATAATATAACAATATTGGGAGTAAGTATGCAACTTATTGACAGAATTGACAAAGCCATCATTGACTTGCTTGCAAAAGACGGTCGACTCTCTGCGAACGAGATTGCCCGTCAAATTGGTGATATTACTCCGCGTATTGCGCGTTACCGCCTGGAGCGACTGCTCGCCAATAAAACCATCCACATCGCCGCTGTTTCCATTCCCCAAGAAGTCGGTTTGAATATCATCGCCGATATAAAAGTAAAGGTGGAAGCCGGTAAAGTCCTGGCGGTCGCGCGCCAATTGGCAGCGTATGAACAGATGACATACGTTGGCTGCTCAATTGGTGATGGCGATATCGGAGCTCAGGTAGTCGCCTCAAGCCTCGAGGAAGCCTATAACTTTATTACCGAGGTCATTGGCAACATTCCTGGCGTGCGAGGAACAAGCACAATGATAGTCCCCATTGTTCTCAAAGATGCTTACATGTGGATTATTCCCCAGAATTTGGTAAGTAATGAAGAAACAACGGAGCCAGAATGAGTATATCACCCTTCCCAAGGATACAAACCTTCGGTGCGCCCTACCAACGCGGGCAGCAATACGGCAGCCAGGCAGCCAGTTATGTGCAGCTCAGCATCGAGGCTTATCAGCAGATATTTGTTCATTACACTGGTTGGGCGTGGGAGCAGGTTTGTCAACACGCCATGCTTTACCTGCCCGCCATAGGGAATTTCCGCGCCCACCTGGTAGATGAGATGCAGGGTATTGCGGATGGAGCGGGTGTTTCCCTGGCTGACATCATCGCCATCAATGTCCGTACCGAGATTCTCAACGCCGCTTTTGCGAAAAAAGCTACCGCGGAATGCACCTCCTTTTACACCACCACCGAAATCGACACGGACCGGCACATCATCATCGGTGAAAATTGGGATTGGAAACCTGCTACCGCCCGAGCGGTGGTTTTATTGGAAAGCTCTCCTGACCAGGGTCCAAACTTTATGACGATTGTTGAAGCTGGTCTCCTCGCTAAAATGGGCATGAACTCCGCAGGCATAGGTCTTGCCACCAATGCCCTCTCCACTAACCTGGATGTCGGGTTACCCGGGGTGCCATACCATATCATCCTGCGCTCCATTCTGGAATCATCTTCCTTCGATGAAGCCGCCAGCATGGTACAGACTGCCGGTAGAGCATCATCCGCGAATTATATGATCGCCAACCGGGATGGCAAAGTACTTGATTTGGAAACCGGTCCTGGCGTTGGTGCAGAAAACCTATTTCTGCAGCCAGTCGGCCCGGGTTATGTTCATACCAATCACTTTATGTGTGCCCAACCACCCTTTACCGATGTGGGTCTGCAGCAAGGACCCGATAGCCCCATTCGCGAAGAACGCATGAAGCGCCTTTTATTACAAGGTGACTCCGGCCGTGTTTTAGAAACTATCATGGCAGCGCTGGGCGATCATCAAAACCATCCCTTTGGCATTTGCGCCCACCCTGAAGAAAGCAGCCCCGAAGCCGAGCAATACGCCACTATCGCATCCCTCATCATGGATCTCACCACCCGCCAGGCATGGTTGGCGGGTGGCAATCCCTGCCAGGCGCAGTATCAGCATCTGGACTACGGAGAATTCCTTGCCGGGTGATTCCGGCCAGGCTGCTCTATATAATATCCGTAATCACATTGTGGCCGTCAAAGGTATAACTTTAATCTTGGGAGCCTGGAAGATTTCAAGGCTGGTTGTCACAACAAAATTAGCGCATAGAAGACTTTCTCGAGCTTGGTGAAGCACCCAGGATTTTTTTATTCACAGGCTACGCGGGTCAAAAGCATCCCGCAGCCCATCCCCGATAAAGTTCACAGACATTACCGTTATGAAAATCGCGATACCCGGAAACACAGCCAGCCACGGATAATTGGTCATATCTGTTTGCGCCCCGTTCAGCATATTCCCCCAGGTGGCAGTCGGGGGTTGCACACCGAAACCCAGGTAAGACAATCCCGATTCAGTCATAATTGAATAGGCGGTTTGCAGCGCTCCCTGCACAATGATCGGTCCCAGCGAGTTGGGCAGGATATGCGCCAGCATGATCTGCAGGTGTGATCCGCCCAGGGCACGGGTCGCATCGATATACTCCATCGTCCGCAAAGAAAGTACCGTGCCCCTCACTAGGCGAGCGATTGGCATCCACGAAAGCAGCGAGATTACCAGGATAATGATAAATAGCCCACCGCCATAACTTGCCAGGGGAGTCTCTTTCAGCAAAGCCCCAAGCAAAATCAGCACAAATAGCGATGGAAAAGACAAAAATGCGTCAGTCAACCGCATCAGACCGTTATCAAGCCATCCGCCAATATACCCAGAGATCACACCGATTGCGGTTCCTATCAGCAAACTCATCACAGTGGCGAGCATACCCACGCTTAAAGAAATCCTACCACCGTATAAAATGCGCGCTAGCTGATCCCTACCCAAAGCATCAGTGCCCATCGGATGAACCAGTGATGGCGATTTAAATTTTTGAAGCAGGTGAACTTTGTCCGGATCTTGGGTTAGAACCGGGGCAAGGATTGCGCTGGCAAACAAAATGAAAAGTATCAGCAGGCTAAATACCGCCGGGCGATGACGTAAAAAGCGGCGCATCAGCAAGGTACTAAAACTGACCTGCTCCTGGTTGGATTTTGCGAGAGAAATAGTGGAAATATCAGTCATAACGAATCCGGGGGTCGGCGTAAGCGTACAATATATCTGCCAGCAGGTTGCTGAACACGATCAAAACAGCGGTGATCATCACTACAGCCATGAGCACCGGGTAATCCCGCCTCAACGCAGATTGGTAAAATAATCTACCCATTCCAGGCCAAGAAAAAATGGTCTCTGTGTAAACCGCCCCGGCAAAAAGGCTTGCCAGGTCAAGGGTCACTAAGGTGATCATTGGCATGATCGCGTTGGGCAGCGCATGCTTCAGGTATACCTTAAGTTTTGTCAACCCCTTGGCGCGCGCCGTGCGAATGTAATCCTGGCGGATGGTATCCAGCATACTCGTGCGCAAAAAGCGCGTATACCAAGAAACCCATGCCAGCGATAACATGCTGACCGGCAGCACCATGTGCCATAAACCATCCCAAAAATCGCCTGGTTTGTCCAGCGAATAAATGCCGCCCGGTGGGAATAGGTGCTCACCAGTCCACGGATTGGTGGCTTTCCCGTAAAAAAAGATGATCAACAGCAAACCAAACCAGAAGATCGGGATTGACTGCCCAGCGAATGTAAAAGTGGTCACCAGGTGGTCAAAAAATGAGTATTGCTTGATAGCAGAGATAATGCCGATTGGCGCTGCCATTAGCAGCGTCAGGATAAAAGCCGGCAGCATCAACCGGAAGGTGTTTGGCAGGCGTTCAGCAATCATTTCGGCTACGGGTTGGTGTGTAATATAGGATTCCCCAAAATCAGCGTGCAGGGTATTCCACAGCCAACGTATATATCGTATGTGCAGTGGATCGTTCAAACCCATTCTCTCGCGCATGGTCTGCAGATCTGCCTCGGTGATGGTCGGGTTGTTCTCAAACCGCGCCAGCGGTCCGCCGGGTGTGGATTGCAACAGTGCAAAGACAACTACACTGATCAAAAATAATAGCGGGATTGATTGGAGCAGGCGGCGCAAGATGTACTTGGTCATTTGTATTTTTCCAATTCATTTCAATCACCGGGATGCCATCTCCGGGGGTCGAAACCACCCCCGGAGATGTGTACAGCGAATGGTATAAAACAGTGTTTATTGGATCAGGCCGTTATTTGGTCAGCTTCCAGTTCGCCACATCCCAAGTCATGTTGCCCCAGGTACTCACCTGGTATCCGGTCATTAACTTGCTGTATGCATGTCCTTCGCTCAGCTGGAAGATAAAGAGTTGTTGGTAACTGTCGTGGATGATCTGGCCCAGTTCGCAGTACAACGCCTTGCGTTTGGTCATATCCACAGTCGTGCCGGCTTCATTGATCAATGCGTCGGCCTTCGGATCGACCCAACGGGTATAGTTCGCGCCAACGCCGCCGTTTTCATTGGTCGGAATGTTAGCGCTCTGGAAGTAGTTGGCAATGTGCTGCTGCGGGTTGATACCAGCGCCGGTATCATAGAACAGGATGTCATAATCACCTGTCTTGCGCGGAGCCTTGTCTGCCCAGCTACCGAACAGAACAGACATTTCCACGTTGGTAAGTTTGATCTCAACCCCGATTTCCTTCAGCATGTCCACGAGCACCAGCCCGGTCTGCTCAAGTAGCGTGTCGCCAGTATATCCGGTCATACTCAGCGATAGCAGCGTTCCATCTTTAGCGTACTTTGCACCGTGCGCTTCACGAATGCCATCGCCGTCTGTATCCTTCCACCCAGCCTCTTCGAGCATGGCTTTGGCGGCTTCGGGGTCATATTTGTTGCCGGGTATGGCGCAATCGTACCAGCCGACAGCAAATGGCGAAGTGATGCGGTTTACACGGCCTTGGGCAAGGTCAGTCACAATCGAATCTGTGTTAATCCCCAGATCAAGCGCCTTACGAACCCGTTCGTCGCCCAGGATGGGATGCGGTGGGGTAGGACCGGGGTCACCGTCACCGGGCTTGCTCAGATTAAGGAACATGCGCAGCATGTAAATACCGGGGGCTAGCTGCAATGTCACATTGTCAGATTTTTCCCAGGTCTCGCGCAAGCTAGCGCTCGGCCACATCATCACCTGAGCATCGCCAGCCAGCATCATTTGCACGCGCACTTCCTGTGAAGGCACAATCTGGAACACCACCTCATCCAGATAAGGCTTACCTGCTTCGCGGTAATTAGGGTTTTTCGCCAGAGAGATATGGTCACCCGATACCCATTCCTTAAAGATGAAAGGACCGGTGCCAACCGGCTTGCGATTGTAATCCCACTTTAACATTTCTTCAGCTTTACCTGCGCTGGCGGGCAAAATTCCCCACTGGAATTGATCCAAGAAGCTGCTGTAAAATTCTACGTATTTAATCACAACAGTGTAATCATCCGTGGCTTCAACAGATTTTACAGAAGAGTAAGCGCTTGAATTCACAGAGCCGCTATCTTTATTCGAAGCTGCAGCATAGGTGAAAAGCACATCGGCCGCGGTGAAGGGGCTGCCGTCAGACCATTTGACATCCTTGCGCAGGTGCCAGGTGACGGTCTTGCCAGAATCAGTCACATCACCGTTGGCTTCGGTGGGAACACGCTCTGCCAGCACAGGTTGATATTCCCCCGCTACATCCGGCACTACGAGCGGTTCAATCACAGCCGCGGCTATCATCGATACCAGTGTGGCAGTCGAAAGATAGGTATTAAAGATCTCCATATCTTCAGAGATCAAGACAACCACTCTGCCGCCAGTTGCGGCAACAGGTGCCGCGCTAGGAACTGCCGCAGGCGCTTCGGTTGCTGCTGCAGCAGGTGCGACGGTGGCAGCAGGTGCTGCAGTGGCACCGGCAACAGCTGGTGCTGAGGTGGCAGGCTGGCTGGCTGGAGCGCAGGCGCTTAATACAAGCGATAGGGCTATCACGAAACTGAGAACATACGACATACGAATTTTACTCATTTACTTCCTCCTTTGGAATCTTGCGAGCATACGACAGCAACACTAAAACTGATTACCAGATTCTCTTTAGCACCTCCGGGGTAATTAATATGACTAAAATTGCAAATTTAGCTTTCAGCTTGTTTTTTAAGCGAAGCGCCTGAAAACTTTCCAGATGTCAATAGCGTAAAATCGACAATTTTTTGATTAATTATGGCATATTGTTACATAAATAACGCTAAACTATGTATTTAGTTACGCACATTGTAATGATATTGGCATTTAATGTCAATAATTATTTAAATATTGTCAGTTAACGTCAATAATGGATAAAGCGCCTATGACCAAAATAATATATTCATGGTTTTTCCGCGGGAAAACATCCGCGAAACCGTGATCACCATGCCACAAATCCTTGTCCATTATTCAGTTTAGTTAGATGCTTTTTATATCCAACACCTTGACATATTTCCCCACAGGTGTGTAATCTGAATTACAAAGGCAACACGAAGAAAAATACCTGTTCCTGACCTGCAGGAAATCATCAGAGAACCACCGGATGCCATGATGCAGTCGACAAAACAGGGAATTCACCGAACCGTAAGAGAGCCAGACACGCCCGTTTCAGCGCAAGCCGAGGCTCCATTGCTGGAGCAAACCAAAAAGGTACCACGACGAGCCGCCCTCATGCTGCATAAGATGGGCGCTATATTTCGCAATTCACCGCCGGGCATAAGTGCTCATCTCTAGGCCTCGTGCACAATCCGTCCATCTGAAATGGTCAATAATGGGTGCACATCTTTCATGTTCTCTGCTGGAACTGAAAAGATATCCTCAGAAAGTAAGACCATATCAGCCAGGTAGCCAACTTTTAGCTGGCCTTTCTGATGTTCCTGGAATTCGGCATAAGCGGCATCACGAGTATAAGAAAGCAAGCTATCGTTTAGGTCCTGGTGATGATGCGGCAGGCCCTCGGCCCAGGGCAGGCGGTTGAGCGTATTATGAATGCTCAACATTGGATTTTGGCTGACGACCGGCCAATCAGAACCAAAGACCAGGGTCGCTCCTGCCTCACGCAGAGTCGACCAGGCAAAACTGAGCGGCCAGCGTTGTTTGCCAACACGCCACTGCCACACTTCACCACCATCAACACTCGGCGGTGCATGCAAGGGCTGCATGGATGCAATCACGCCCAGTTGGCTAAAGCGCTGGATATCATCACGATGAATGACTTCGATGTGCTCCACGCGGTGGCGGCTGTCACGCTTTCCGTTCGATTTTTGCGCCAGGGCATAGGCATCCAATACCCGCCGCACCCCCAGGTCGCCCACACTATGCACAAAAATCTGCATCCCAAGCCGATCAGCTTCAACAACCAGCTGATTGAATTCATTAACGTCATAATTTGATGCGCCTTTGGTCGTGGGATTGTCATCGTAGGGTTCAACCATTAAGCCGGTATAAGTTTCGATAACTCCATCCATAAATAATTTTACACAACCCGCGCGCACCATGTCCGACTGATATTTTTTCTTAAGGTAAAGCGCTTCCTTTTCAATAGCCGCCAGCGGTGTCTCAGGCCGAATGCTGTATGGAATATAAATTCGCACGTTGAGGTCGCCAGAATCTTCCAGCGCAGCATATAAGGCAGCCTGTTCAGCATCCCCATCCATGTTATGGATACTGGTCACACCCACCTGGGACGCAATTTTCAATCCCTTTTTCAACAATGACCGTTTTTGGTCACTATCTGGTTTGGGCAATAAAACATCTACCGCATGAGAAGCCCGTTCTTTCAATTCGCCGGTCGCCTCTCCGTGCTCATCCAACACGATTTCGCTGTTGGGCGGACATTCACCCCCATGAAAAATGCCGGCAAGTTGGAGTGCCAGGGTATTGGCCCAAGTGGTGTGACCATCGTATGATGTTATCGCTATCGGTTGATCTGAACTGATCGCATCCAGATTATGCCGGTTAATCGCTGTGTTGCCTGGCCCAAGATTGTAGCGCAATCCAAACCCTGATAACCATTTGCGATCCGGGTTTTCGGCGGCAAAAGATTGAATAACTCGGATAACATCAGCGTAAGAAAAACAGGTCTCAAAGGGAATGTCGCCCAGGGTTAACGAGCCATGCAGCATGTGGAAATGGCTGTCAATAAAACCAGGCATTAAAGTTTTTCCGCTTCCGTCCAACAACTTTGTGCCCGGTCCGCGCCAATCACTCACGGCCGAATTACTGCCTACAAACACAATTCGATTCCCCTTGACGGCTACAGCTTCCGCTGCTGGCATGGCAGCATTAGCCGTAAAAATACGGGCATTGGTAATAATCAGGTCAGCAAAAGCAGGCATAATTACCTTCTTAGATGAATTTTGTATTGGTCAGGTAACGGTTGGACAAAACAACTCATTCCAATTCATTAGTAGTAGCCGCCGATTTTGCTCTCCGATTTAAGCTTCGGTACCTGTGGGGTTTGGCGGCGTGCCAATCTCCGATTTTGCGGGAAGATTGCCACGCTCGCGATGATTATACTGAGTCGTTTACCTGCGATTTTCCGCCACTTTTATGCGTCTGCTTCCAATAAAAATAAAAAAAGAGGTCTTATCCGCGAAAATCCGCGCTCGTCCGCGTCCAAATGGGCTTTTTGACAAACGATAAGCCCAACTCAGTATAACAATGACAAATCGAAGCGGCTGCTT
>CAINXK010000206.1 GCA_903854805.1 uncultured Anaerolineae bacterium | reverse complement strand
AGTTGCCACTTCTTCTTGAGGGAGCTTTATGCTTACCTCGTTTTCAAGTCTTTGACTTGTGTAGGGCACCTTCGGGTCCCGTCCTGTTGAGCAACTTTCCCTCTTTGCTTTCCTGTTTGGTTCCGGCTTGTCCGGGTTAGGAGTTCTGGGCATCCGAAGATACAGACAATTTCCAAGAAACTCTTTGCGGATAACAAAATCCTATACACAAAATCACTCGCCAGACTATTCTTCCAGCGAGTGATGAAAAAAATATACAGTTGGAGTGTGCTAAAGAATCGTCTTGTGGCTTTATTAAGCTCACAAAATTTTTCTAAGCATTTCTGACACAGCCTGGTAAACTGGCGACGCATCGCTGAGCTCAACCAGAGGACGACCTGAATAATCAAAGGCCGCAAGTTCATCGTCAGCGGCAATCGTTCCCAGCAGCGGAATACCCAATTTTTCTACAAAGCTACCCGCTTCAGCCATCAATTTTCCTTGCAAGCGATTTATTATCAGATAAGATTTTTCTATGCGAACATCAAGTTCCTTGCTCATATCAGCTATTCGTTGAGCAGCGACCAATCCACGTTGCGAAGGATCACTAATGATAAGCAAATGTTGCACATCCCGAGTAGTACGCCGTGATAGATGTTCCATGCCAGCCTCATTATCAATAACCACATAGGCATAGTGCTTGCTCATCCCATCAATTACCTCGCGAAGATTATGGTTTACAGCGCAATAACAGCCCTGGCCCTCACCTCTACCCATGGCGATCAAGTCAAAACGTGCGCCTTCCGCCAATGATGACCGCACGTGGTATTCCAAATACTCCCGTTTCGAAATTCCGCCTGGAAGCCCACCCATTGCAGCCCCGCCCTGGAGCAGAGACTCTTTAACTTGATGGAGCATATCCTCACGAATTTCTCCAACCGTAAAATCCAATTCAAGACCCAAAACCATATTTAAATTGGATGATGGGTCAGCATCAATAGCCAGTATAGAACCAGTCTGATTTTGTGCCAGATACTTTATCACCATCCCTGCCACGGTCGTCTTGCCAACGCCGCCTTTCCCTGCCAATGCAATCGTTGTAGTCATATCAACAAATCCTTTATAAATAAACTTTGAAATTATTAGAGCCGTACCAAATCTAAAAGTTTTTCGGTAATTTTTTCGGCCGATTCTCTCAGAGATGGAACATGGTCATAGACTGGAATTCCCAACCGATCAGCTTCCTGAACGGCCATGTCTGCAGGCATAAAACCCAAAACTGGAATTTGAGGAGTTTCCAAGTTTAGAAACTCCGCCTCATCCTGGTTGCGTATCTTGTTTCCAACCAGATACAACCTGTTTAGGCCAATATCATTCGCCAATTTCTTGATCTGAGCAGCCGTACCAAGAGAACGACGTGTTGGTTCAACCACTATTAACATGGCATCCACGAAATCAACCGTAGCGCGACCCAGGTGCTCCACCCCGGCATACATATCCAACAAAAGAATTTCGTCCTTGCGAAACATAAGATTCGTAAACAAGGTTTTAAGCATTGCAGCCTCAGGACAAATACACCCGGAGCCGCCAGCTTCCACGCTTCCCATCTCAAGTAGTCGGACTCCCCGGTGGTTTACGCTAAAACGCTCAGGGATATCATCGACCCGAGGGTTGATCGTAAAAAAACCACCTACTTGTCCCTTCTTGGCGCCGGTTCGCTCCAGTATTAAATCATCCATCTCAGAAATCGGGCACAGCTTCGCGCGTAATTCTTCAGGAAAACCAAGGGCGCCAGCAAGGCATGGCGAAGGGTCAGCGTCTACAGCCAACACCTGCCGACCTTGTTCTGCAAATACTTGCGCGATAAGCGCAGTGAGAGTAGTTTTCCCCACCCCACCTTTTCCAGTGATCGCTAATTTCATTATTTATTTCTCCGATCGAGGCATCTTTGCAACAGTGTAAGGAATGGTAAACCAGCTTGATATACTAAAGGACCCGGCGACAAATGGTTTATTTATTTGCCAAAAATGCTTTTATAATGCGGCGAGCTAAATAACTTCCAACTATTGCGCAGGCATCAATTGGTATGTAGTGAGTCGCTGCAGCATCAAAAAGGATCTTGCAAGAAGATGGGAAATCTTCATCGCCTAGCCAGTAAACAAATTGGGCAGAAACGCGGGGAAGAACCTGAAAAATATATGCTGCATCTCCCAAACTTGTAAATAGTCCATTTTCTTGGATACAAGCTGTTTTAAAATCAGCAACATTTTCGCCAAAGACCTTGACAACTTCGTCACCAGAATAACCCTGGAAAGCTTGAGAATAAATGCGTCCAGCCGGAAGATCAGCGAAGGAAACAAATTTTCCTGTCAAAGGCGCACCATCAGAAGTAGCAAAGTAATAAAGGAGCAAGAGTTGTTGGAATTCTGGCAGCTCATCTCCAGAAGCATTGTAAAAAAACAAATCAGGATATTTACATATCACAGGGGAATTATATAATTCGAGTCTAAATTCGCTCTTTCCAGAATCAAAAGCTGAATATTCACACCCAGTTTGCTCAGAAAGCAATTTAGCCGGAATCAACCTTAATTCCGACCGCAGTTCACCTACTCTACGGGAAAATCCCGGAACAGATTCCTTCGCGAGGCGATTTACAGGATCGGGCAAGTTTTTATATTTCCACAGCCAGGCAGGTTAATGTTTCTTCCACACCTGGTATCGGCTGAATCGCACCTGCTAATATTTTGCCGAGATCATCAATATCTTTCGACTCTACAATCGCAACAGCGTCGTAAGGGCCAAAGGTCATACTCACTTCCTTGATTTGATGAATCTTTTGCAATTGATGAACAACATCATATATTTCACCTGTACGAATATTGATCAATACAAAGGCCTTCATGAATGCTCCCTGAAATCCGGAATTCGCTTTTTGCAGTACACATAATTTTCTACGTGCAAGCTGATACCTAAGGTTACAACGCGTCAAAAAAGCGCACAAAGGCTAATCGTCACCTTCTGAGCATATCATACATCACAAAAAAACATTTTCAGCGACTTGAATACTCTTGTTGGGTTATTGATCCCAATTAATCATCGCATTCGGCCAGCCCACACAAGAACAGCCGCCAAAATAACCGCCGCAATAATAATAATCACAAATACAAAAGTGCTCGAATCCGAAAGATTAGATGGCATCTGAACCAGGGCGTCAGTTGATACTAACGATGGAAAAACTGTACTTGTATACGAAACGGTGTTAACAGGCAAGGGAGTTCCAGTCATCATTGCTGGAACCAGCGTGGGCTTCACTTGTTGCTTGATAAACAATTTGTCACCAGGATATATTTCCTGGCTATCTGTCAGGTTGTTCCACTTACGCAAATCAACAATTTTTATGCCGTAGGAGATCGCGATCAACCAGAGTGTTTCTCCAGATTTAACAGTATGGTAAACCTTCCCATCATCCTGCGGCGTTGCTGGAACAATTGTCTTAAAATTTTCGGACGTTAATAAAACACTCGCTCCCGGCGCAACAACAGCTGGTGCTGGCGGCGTAAGTCCATCCGCTAATACTTGCCGACCGTTGGTAGGTTGGGCACAATCTATCACGTAATAAACATAATCCCCCACCACCACAACACCTGCACCGATCTCGGACAAATTTGGTGAGAGCATGGTAGTCAAGTGCGGGGCATCAGCCTGCCAGGAAATCACCGCATCTTGTGCGGACATGTTTATTCCGGCTGTGATATTTTCGGAATAAAAACCTCCTAACGAGAGGTCACCAGCCAGGGGGTACCCAGCTGCCAACCCACGCTGCCAAGGACTCGAGCCGTTCAAACCGACGTGGGTCACTCCAGCCACAGACATGTATTGAGCATGCTGTTGAGCAACAGCCATCAATATGGGGCTGATGAAATATCCAGATAAACCATTTTCTATCCGCAGCGCATTAACCGCACCAATCAGTGATCCAGGGTCCGCGTTCAGACTTCCGCGCGCGGTTGAATAGAACCTATCCTTGCCTGCTTGAACAGGGTTTGTTACAAAACAAAATACTGAAATTGTTAATAAACTGAACGCTAATATCCGTTTGGTCCCGGCAGTAAAACAATTCATAGCAATGATTATAAAATGAAACTGCCATTATGGATATCTAACGACGATCTAACGACGATTTGCCCAGACAACTTTGTGATTTTTTGCACAACGTCATATTTAGTAAGAAATTGTTAGTAACATTTGGAACTATTATAGTAAATAACAATAAGTATAATAAATCTAGATAACAGAACAAGTTTGGATTATTTTCAAGTTCAAATTGTGACATTTGTCACAATACGGAAATTCACAAAAAGGAATATCATACTGTAATAAAAAAGAAAACTTATTATGTGCTCTCAAACTTCAAACACGAGGTTTCCACGCAATCAATACTTGTCAGGAGGCTAAAATGCAAAAATCCACTTTTAATACGCCTGCCTTATTCGGTGATCATCACGTCACCGAGGTCAGGCGTATGTTATTTTCGACAGCAGGTGTAAAAGATGTTTACGCTAGCAGCTCTTTTCGAATTGTTCAGGTTGAATTTGATGAAAACCTGGTTACCCACGAAGCACTTCTAAGAATATTAGACGATGCTGGTTATCTTGGGGAAATTCCGATGATGGCAGAAACTGGTCATGCCGCAGAAGGTAACAGTGTTTTCCGAAATACAGCAACTTATTCAACTGTAAAAAAAACAGTTAGTTTTGCCCAAAAAGCGCCTTATATTGGGCGACCACTTTGGAATTGCCCAGGCATGGGCGTTATCAAGAGTATGGACGAATAGAGGTTAGATATGCCTAAAAAACGAGAAGTAACCGAGTATACGATAGACCCAGCTGCCCAACAAATGATCATACGCGCAGAAAAATTAGGCATTGGTACGGCCTTCAGTCGCGCAGACAATATGGCCCCATGTAATATTGGTGCCGCGGGAATGTGCTGCAAACAATGCGGCATGGGACCGTGTCGTCTAACAAAAAATGGTGATGTTGGGGTTTGCGGTGCCACCTTAGAGACTATTCAAGCACGTAACCTAACCAGAGCGATTGCAGCCGGCGCGGCAGCCCACTCAGATCATGGTCGAGACATGGCCTTCACCTTAAAAGCTGTTGCTAACCACGAAACTGATGGCTATACAATTAAAGACATTGCTAAATTGCGCCAGGTGGCTGGCTTTTATGCAATCAAGGTAGAAGGTCGCTCACCAGAAGAAATTGCAAACGAACTGGCCGATCTCTATATTGCCCAATTTGGGCAACAACGTGGTGAAGTTGTCCCAGCTCACAGAGCCCCGAAAAAACGTCAGGAGCTTTGGCGAAAACTAGGGGTCATTCCTCGTGGTGTAGATCGCGAAGTAGTTGAAGCCTTGCACCGCACCCATATTGGCGATGATCAGGATTATGAGCACATTCTGAACCATGCCATTCGCACTAGCATGGCAGATGGCTGGGGTGGATCAATGATCGCCACTGACATCTCAGATATTCTCTTTGGAACACCCGCTCCTGTACTTGGACAGGCAAATCTGGGTGTACTAAAAGCAGATATGGTAAATGTAGTAGTACATGGTCATGAACCAACACTCAGTGAAATGATCGTCGCTGCAACGCAAGATCCTGAGATCATCGCATATGCCATCGCTGCCGGCGCAAAAGGCATCCAATTATCAGGCATTTGTTGCACAGCAAACGAAATTCTCATGCGCCAAGGCATTCCGGCGGCTGGCAACTTCCTTCATCAAGAACTTTCGATCATGACTGGTGCAGTCGAGGCTATGGTTGTTGATGTGCAATGCATCATGCAAGCCTTGGTCGGATTAGCCAGTCACTTCCACACAAAGATAATTACCACCTCACCAAAGGTCAAAATTACCGGGGCTACACACATTGAATTTGACGAGCACAATGCTCTGGCTGTTGCGAAAAACATCCTCAAAGTTGCCATTGACAACTATAAAAACCGTGGCGAAATTCAAATACCCAACGAAAAAGAAGATTTAATTCCTGGCTTTTCACACGAATACATCAACTACATGCTCGGCGGATCATATCGGGCATCCTTCCGCCCTCTCAATGACGCTATTATAAGCGGCCGAATTCGTGGCGTAGCTGCAATTGTTGGGTGCAATAATCCACGCTCAAAACAGGACTATTTACACGTCAAGGTAGTACGCGAATTGCTCAAAAAAGATGTGCTTGTTGTTCAGACAGGCTGCGGAGCAATCGCATCAGCCAAACTTGGACTCTTGCTCGGAGAAGCTGGTCTCGACCAGGTTGGCCCGGGCTTAAGAGAAATTTGCGAAACAGTAGGCATCCCCCCCGTTCTACACATGGGCTCATGCGTAGATAACACCCGCATTTTGACCGTTTTAACACAAATGGCTGAAGAAGGTGGGCTCGGAGATGATATTGACCAAATTCCAGCTGTTGGCCTTGCCCCCGAATGGATGTCCGAGAAAGCACTCGCTATTGCGGCATATTGCGTTGCATCTGGTGCCTATGTCATCTTCGGTGGCCAGTCTCCTATTGGCGGCATGCCCGATCGTGTGGACGACAGCGATCACGTCTTAAAGTATATTTCTGAAGGATGGGAGAAATTGTACGGCGGCAAATTAGAATTCATCCCTGATCCCGAAGAAATGATCAAAGCCACACTCGAACATATAGACAAGAAGCGCGCCGCCCTTGGATTACCAGCCTGGGATCCGAGTAAATTCGGCAAGTCTGGCGATAGTCGAATGAATGAACTCGAAGCCATGCCTCTCGAACAACGACGCGAAGCCATTTATGGATAGTCTAATTCCAAGCGAGTCTTCAACTGGCATTTAGCTTCAACATGCCTTTGCCTACACGAAAACTCGCCCCCGAATGGACTGAGGAGAAAATATGTCACGCTATATTGCAACAAGAGCCATCCGTGGCGCAAATGCTCTGGTCACAGAAGCCGAATTCATGCTGAATAAGGCTCTCTCTGAAAAAGGCGCCGATGCACCCATATCATTCCCAAACACCGCCTATTATCTGCCAACGATATATGCCCTGACAGGCATCCCCGTTGAGACACTCGGCCAACTAAAGGGTGTCCTTCAACATGCGCGTAACTTGCTGCATCCATCACCCGCTAACCGCCACTGGACTCCTTACTTGGGCGAAACACTCGACAGCGGCATGGCAACCCTCTTCGCGGCTGAGACAATCGAAGCCATTCGCTTTATTTACGATCTTCAGCCTGAGCGAAAGCCAGGGTTCAACCTGGCAGGTGGAACTGCCTATCCCGCACTTGGCGATCAAGGCGGTTATCTAAATGGACCAATCGATGATATTCGATTGCGATCATGGGGTATTTCCCTCGTCGACGGTCGTATGCCTGGTTTTGCCGCAATCGTAGGATGTGCAAAATCAAACGAAGTTGCAGTCAAGATTGTGCGCGAGCTACAAAAACGCAACATTCTCACCTTCTTATGCGGAAACGTCAACGGTCGCTCGATTATTGATCAGCTTCATGAAGAAGGTGTTGAACTGGGATATGACACTTATACAGTTCCCTTCGGGACAGACTCGATTTCTGCTATTTACCCACTTGGCTTTGCAGCCCGCTCGGCCCTAACCTTTGGCGGTATGAAAGCCGGTATGGCTCAGGAAATCCTGCTATATAACAAAGAACGAGTATTCGCTTTCGTACTGGCGCTCGGTGAAGTCGACGATTTAAAATACGCTGCAGCAGCTGGCGCAATTAACTTTGGCTTCCCAGTCATCGCTGATACCGTCATCCCAGAAATTCTGCCGACTGGCGTAACAACTTACGAACATGTCGTTTCTATGCCATTTGACAAAATTGACGGCGCAGACGATCTCGAACGCGCAGAACGCCTGATTCAAAAATGCATCGAAGTAAGAGGCGTCAAGATAAAAATGACGGAAGTGCCCATCCCAGTTCCGTATGGTTCAGCATTTGAAGGGGAAGTTGTTCGGAAAGTTGACCTGCGTGTTGAGTTTGGCGGCAAACACAGTCGATGTTATGAATATCTTTACACAGCACCCTTGGAAGAGGTCATTGACGGCAAGGTTGATGTAATTGGCCCAGATTTTAGTGCGATCCCTGCTCAAGGCAACCTGAGCGTTGGTGTTGTAATAAAAGTTGCAGGTCGATCCATGCAAGCTGATTTCGAACCAGTTTTGGAGCGTCAGATTCACTACTTCGTAAACGGAGCATCTGGCATTCAACATGTGGGGCAACGCGACATCGCTTGGATCCGAATTTCGAATGCAGCCGCAGACAAAGGTTTCAACCTTTCCGACATTGGCAAAATCCTTCACGCACGCTTCCATGCAGATTTCGGCGCCATTGTAGATAAAGTCCAAGTAACCATTTACACAGACCCGATCGCATTCGATAAATGGCTGGAAACCGCCAGAGGCACTTACGATTTTCGCAATAAGCGTCTGGCTGATTTAACAGATGACAGAGTGGAAGAATTCTATTCTTGCACACTATGTCAAAGTTTTGCACCAAATCATGTTTGCGTGGTCAGCCCGCAGCGCCTGGGCCTTTGCGGTGCCTATAATTGGCTGGATTGTAAGGCCTCTTTCAATATCAACCCAACAGGTCCTAACCAACCGATCAAACTCGGTAAATCAATTGACTTCAAAAAAGGTTATTGGACCGGAACTAATGAATATGCATCCATGGGATCACATGGTGTTGTCAATGAGGTTTCTATGTACTCTATTATGGAAAACCCGATGACAGCATGTGGTTGCTTCGAATGTATTGTGATGCTTATTCCAGAGGCTAATGGTGTCATGATCGTCAGCCGTGAAGATACCAGCATGACACCCGCAGGTATGACTTTCAGCACGCTGGCAGGTATCGCCGGTGGTGGTCTTCAAACTCCCGGCGTAATGGGTGTCGGCAAGTTTTACCTGATCAGTCCCAAATTTATTTCGTCCGACGGCGGTTTCAAGCGTGTAGTGTGGATGTCTTCAGTCCTAAAAGAAACCATGGCAGATGAGTTCAGGGTTGTCGCAGAGCGTGAAGGCGACTCAGAATTACTGGAACGAATTGCTGATGAGCGCAGTGTCGGTACCGTTGATGAACTTCTCGCGTGGCTTGAAGCTCACCAACATCCTGCCATGATCATGGAACCAATGTTCTAAATTCTTCTTTCTCGTATTAGTAAGGGGATTGGGCCAATCCTGGCTCAATCCCCTTCTATCCACCCAAATCAAATATGCAACCAAAACTCGTTCGTGACCTTATGTCAGTTGGCGTACCAACCTGTAAAACCACAACCAAAATCGTGGATATCGCCAAATATATACTTGAACATAACATTGAAGAAATGGTCGTTCTTGGTACCGAAGGGGAAGGTGTTGGGATCGTGGGATATGAAGAACTGGTTAGCACATATTGCCGAGAAAATGAAAATTCTTTGAATGCTGAAGACATAATGCGCGAAGGTGTTCCAGAATTACCTGCAGATATTTCGCTAAGTTTAGCTGCGCAGATGATGAAGGACAAAGGCATTCGGGTCGCATACATGACTCATAATGCTGCCGGCATAATTTATCCGGCAGCATTGATCTCTTATAAACATATCCTGAGACATTTGGCAGCTAAGGACGATTCGGAACTCAAGGATCTAGGACTTGCTGCAGATCGTAAATCTCCAATCGAAACTTTTCTTGAAAGACGGGATGAAGCCAGGCGTAAGGCTGGTCTGATGTAGCGATGCTTTGCCTGACCCAACGATTGGGGCAACCAGAATAACTGCTCAATTAACCGCAAATTCGATGCCAAAATAATAAGGAGCACAATATGCCAGTAGAAATTCCAAAAGACAAATGGACCGGTAAAGTTCGAACGGTAACAATTGGAGCAAAAGCCGCTGATGGCGGAACACGCACCAAAACAGTTACTGTTGGTGGTGATACTACCATGCCATTCATGCAGTTTGAAGCGCCCACACCTAACACCCCCGCGATCGCCATTGAAATTAGATCGCGCAAACCAGAAGACTGGTCCGCGCTCCTAGAAGAAGCCTGGGGAGATTCCATGAATGACCCGGCCACATGGGCAAAGTCTGCCGAGGCTGCTGGCGCAGATTTAATTGTATTATGGCTCTCTCTCGAAGATAGCCCAGAAGATGCAGCAAAAGCTGTCAAATCAGTGCTCGCTTCAACCGGTCTTCCATTGGCTGTTTTTGGGCCAGGACAGGTAGAAAAAGATAATGAATTACTCGTTACAGTTTCAGAAGCTGGAAAAGGTGAACAACTCCTGCTCGGTATTTGCGAAGACAAAAATTATCGAACCATAGCCGCAACTTCAATGGCCAATGGGCATTTGATTGTTGCGAGAACAGCTATGGACGTCAACCTTGCCAAACAATTGAATATTCTCATCAGTGATATGGGCTTACCATTGGATCGAGTCATCATGGACCCAACCACCGGGGCGCTTGGATACGGGATGGAATATGGCTATTCAGTCATGGAACGACTTCGCCTGGCAGCCTTGCAGGGTGATGCAATGACACAGCTCCCAATGATGGTTACTCCGGGCTTCGAAACCTGGAAAACCAAAGAATCTAAGGTTGGTATTGGAGTCTCGGAAGCTTGGGGAGCATGGAAAGAACGCGCCATTCTTTGGGAAACACTGACAACCACTGCCTTGCTCGAATCGGGCGCTTCAATCGTTGTGCTGCGTCACCCAGAATCACTGAAACGAGTTCGGACAGCCATCGCCGAACTCATGACCGCCTAGGAAGGAGGACGACATGGCACTCTCTGGTATCCAAATATATAAAATGCTCCCTCAGACGAACTGCAAAGAATGCGGTTTCCCAACCTGCCTTGCCTTCGCCATGAAACTTGCAGCCAAACAAGTTGAGTTAGCCGGCTGCCCTTATGTAAGCGCAGAATCAAAGGCTCAACTTGCTGAATCATCTGCACCACCAATTCGCCTTATTACCCTCAAAGGCCCAGGCACTGAAGTTAAAGTCGGAAACGAAGTCTGTCTCTATCGCCACGAAAAAACTTTTTACAATAAAAGTGGTTTGTTTATTCGGATCAAATCATCCCAAATGGACATTGCCACCCTGGTGGCTAAAATTGAGACTTACGTAGTTACCTATGTCGGCATCGATTTCTCGGTGGATGGTTTCGCTGTAGAGGCCGATGACCCCTCAAAATTCGTAGAGGCTATCAAAGCAGTCCGGTCCAATTCAAAACGTCCCATCATTCTGATTGCATCAGATCCTGCAGTGCTATCGTCTGGTGTCACTGTTTTGGCTGGTGAAACACCGCTACTATTAGGTGCAGATGCAGCCAACTGGGAAGCGCTGGCTGAGATTGCCAAAAATAACAAAGCAGCCCTAGCCGTAAGTGCGGATACCCTGGAAGAACTGGCAGCCCTAACTGACAAGCTCAAAAGCAAGGGCGTAGAAGATCTTGTGCTCGTACCTGGCGGAAACACCATGGGCAGATCACTCACCCTTTCAACCCAAATCCGGCGACTGGCACTCAAAAATTTCCGCGCCCTCGGCTACCCCATTCTGACGCTTCCATGCAACGCCGGATCCGTCGAACGAGAATCACTCCTGGCGGCTCAATCTGTGGCCAAATATGCCGGATTTATCATTCTTGATAAGTTCAGCCCAGAACTACTATATGCACTTCTGGTTCTGCGGGAAAACATCTATACAGACCCACAAAAACCGATACAGGTCACACCAGGTTTATATGACATCAATAATCCCAAACCAGATTCTCCGATTCTGGTTACTACCAACTTTAGTATCACCTACTTCTCGGTGGCAAACGAAGTCGAAGGATCGGGCTTACCAGCCAGACTACTGGTTGTGGATGCCGATGGCATGTCAGTTTTGACAGCCTGGGCCGCCGGAAAATTTGACGCAGAACGGATCGCCAAGGCAGTAAAAACCTTCGGAATAGAGGAAAAAACCAACAGGAAACGTATCATCATTCCTGGTCACGTCGCAGTGCTCTCTGGCGAACTCGAAGAAGAATTACCAGGCTGGGAAATCCGCGTTGGCCCGCGCGAAGCTGTTGATTTACCCGGGTTTATGAAAAAAGCTCTTTAGCTTTTCCTGATAATAAAAACCGAAGCAATCTCATGGGTCAGGTCGGCCTTGGATGATGCATGAGATTGCTTCTTGTTTGAAAAAATCAAGTAACAATAAGTGACAACAACCAATCATGCCTGAACACATCGTGACATTCTCAACCGCAAACGGTAATACTAAAACCGTAACAGCTCCGACGGGCTTCCTGCTCTCCGAAGCCGCACAAGCTGCAGGTATTGATATTGGCCAACCTTGCGGAGGCCAGGGCAGATGTGGTCGGTGCGCAGTTCAAGTAACCGCGGGCAATGTACGCAGGCGCTCAACTTTACGGCTATCCGAAGATGCTATTGATCAGGGCTTTGCCCTCGCATGTCAATCCGTAGTTGAAGGGGATGTCGCTGTATTTGTTCCCGAACAAGAAAAAATTGAACGCAATCTGACCACCGACCGCGTAGCGGCGGAAGTGAGCGTGCCAAGCGGATACGAAATCAACTGGTCTCAAAAAATCCGCCGCTACAATATTCAACTTAGTGAACCTTCCATGGATGATCAGTCTGACGATTGGAGCCGTTTACAAACCAGCCTAAGACGGCAACACAAATTGGAAAATGTTTCCTGTTCCATTAACTTGCTGCGCCGCCTTGGATCCATTCTACGGGAAGCCAATTGGCAGGTATGTGTTATTGCCAATTTACATGATTCAAATAGCATCGAAATAATCAATATTATCCCAGGACCTGCGGATGAAAACGACCCACTCTACGCAGCAGCCATTGACATAGGCACAACGACCATCAGCTTCTGGCTGGTAGACCTCACGACTGGAAAAGTCAAAGCACAGGTTGCCGAATACAATGGTCAAATATCACGAGGCGAGGATGTAATCTCGCGAATAATTTATTCGAGCAAAAATAATGGTCAACTCGATCTTCAAAAACGCGTCATCGAAACAATCAATTCACTTTGCGAGACCGCCTGCAAACGTGTCAAGTCCAGACCAGCAGATGTTGTGAAGGCGACCATCGCAGGCAACAGCACTATGATCCATTTGTTGCTAGGTATTCCAACTACCTCCATCCGGCTATCTCCTTTCATTACATCCGTCAATCATCCTCCAATCACAAATGCCCATGAACTAGGGTTAATTTTCTCCCCAGAAGCAATCATCGATTGTTTACCTGGCGTCGCCAGCTACGTAGGAGCCGATATAACCGCGGGCGTTTTATCCAGCCAAATTGACACAGCCGATAAAGTAACTCTGTTCATCGATATTGGTACCAATGGAGAGATCGTACTGGGCAATCGCGATTGGCTTGTGACCTGTGCCTGCTCTGCTGGTCCTGCATTTGAGGGTGCGGGCGTTGCACACGGCATGCGTGCCACCAGCGGAGCTATCGAAGAAGTCTGGATTAATGCGACTACACATGAACCAAACATACGCATTATCGGTGGCGGCAAACCGAAAGGTATTTGTGGTTCTGGATTGATTTCCCTGATTGCAGAAATGTTTCTAACAGGCGTACTCGACAAAGCCGGCAATCTTAACCTCACCCTGGCAACAAAACGTGTCCGTGCAGGTGATCACGGCAGTGAATACGTGGTCTCTTGGGCCGCAGAAAGTGAAACCGGACAAGATATTGCCATTACCCGCGTTGATATTGATAACTTGTTGCGAGCCAAGGCGGCAATTTATGCCGGCTTCAGTGTTCTGGCTGAACAAGTCGGGATGACACTTGAGAATGTAGAGCAAATGTTTATTGGTGGCTCCTTTGGCAAATACATCAATGTCGAAAAAGCGGTACAAATAGGTCTCCTACCTGACATGCCTTGGGAAAAATTTAGCTTTTTAGGGAACACTTCCATCAAGGGCGCCTACTTCACTCTATTAAATTCAGAAGAACGTGAGCGCATCAAAGATATCGCCAACCGCATGACCTATATCGAACTTTCAGCTGACAATACTTTTTACGAAGCATTCACATCAGCACTTTTTCTACCCCATACCGACTTTTCAAAGTTTCCCACCGTTCAGTCCGCATTTGAAAACCAAATAACTTAAGAAGACATGCCATCTAATACTCACCTTCCACAAAATCAATAATTTCTTGCAAACCACCATGCTAAAACAATTTTCGGAGGAAAAATGTACATAATCGGCGAAAACATCCACATCATTTCAGAAAAAGTTAAAGAAGCCCTGATCAAAAGGGATCGCGAGTTTTTTATGGACCTGGCTGTCAGGCAAGTCGAAGCTGGAGCAAGTGCAGTGGATATTAACCTTGGCCCTCGGAAAAAAGACTGGGCTGAGGTCTTCCCCTGGGTAGTGGAAGCTGTCGAATCGGTTGTAGATGTCCCACTTTCGATTGATACTACAAATATTGATGGCATGGAAGCCGCCCTCAAAACAATCAAAAAAGCTCAACCAATTTTAAATTCCACGTCTGCAGAACCAGAGCGTCTGGAAAAAATACCACTTTTGGCCAAAAAATACGGGGCCAAAGTAATTGCTTTGACAATGGCTGCAGAAGGTATTCCCGTCTCAGCCGATGATCGTGTCACTATCGCGCTAGAAAAATTAATTCCACGCATGATGGAGATTGATTTTCCGATGAAGGATTTGATCATTGATCCGCTAGTACTGACTACATCAGGCTGTCAACAGTACTGCCCACATTTGATCGAAACTGTACGGACACTCCAATACGCATGGGATCCGGCACCTCTGATCTCCGTCGGGCTCTCAAACGTATCAAACGCTGTTCCCAACGAAAACCGACCCCTTATCAACCGGGTTTATCTTTCCATGTTGATGGGTGTCGGATTACAAATGATGATTGCCAATCCTTTCGACAAAGATCAAAACAATGTCGTAAAGTGGATAGAGACAAAAGACACATCATCTGCCTTGGCTCGGCTGTATAATAAAATTGCAGATCGTATCGCTGCATCGGATGAACCTCAACCTGAAGATTTCGATATGACTGACCCAGAGCAAAACGCCATCTGGAAAACAACCCAGATCCTGCTTAACAAAGTCATTTACGCAGACGGTTACCTGACTCAATAATCAGGATAAATCTCCAAGATCGGGTAAGATACCCGATAAATATTGCTCGATCAAACCTAAAACAAACTGATAATTGGAGGACGCTATGCCCATTTTCACCCCAGGCCGACGTTGGCAGCCAGCTTATTCGCCATTCAAACAGGAATCATTTAGTAATCTTGTTTTAGAAAATATCGAATATGCCATAAAAAGCCCCCTTTTTGGCTGTAGAATGTGTGGCAATTGCCTTTTGCAAGAAACTGCCTTCATTTGCCCAATGGAATGCCCCAAAGGCTTAAGAAATGGGCCCTGTGGAGGCTCAACTCCTGAATATTGTTACGTCGATAAAACCCGCCCATGCATCTGGTATAAAATTTATGAACGCTCCTTCAAGCTGGGTCGGGAAGAAATGTTACTGGAAGTCCTACCCCCACTCGATTGGGAAAAAGTTGGTACTGAAACGTGGAGAGATGTAGCGAATTGCGTTCAGAAAAATGGTACCGGAACTGTTATCAAGAGCATGATACTAAACCAGGGTGAATCGCGCTGGAAAACATGGGACTTGGTTTTTCGCTCAGTCAGGCAACCAGAATGGTGGAAAGGCGACAACCAGTACCATGCCCCTGGATATACCGAGCCAATGTCCAACCTCGAACGTGGATTTAAGTCCGGTGAATTCGTTGTTGCCTGTGAAATCGCCCCTCCGCTAAGCATATCGACGAAAAAGCTGATCGAAAATATTAACCTTGTTAAACCTTATGTTACTGCGATTAATTTTACTGACAATGCATCCGCCACGCCAAGGATGACGTCTTGGGCATGCAGTAAATTTGCAATTGACGCAGGTGCTGAACCCGTCATGCAAATTGCCGCACGCGACCGAACACGGGCAAGCCTTCAAGGTGAAATCCTGGGAGCTTCTGCACTCGGAGTCAGAAATGTATTATGCATCACTGGTGATAGCCCTGTCCTTGCCCCTCAGCCACGTGGGCGCATGGATATCAACGATATGGATGCAATCCAAATGGTTTGGATTTTACGACGCATGCGTGATGAAGGACATTACCTGGATGGACGCGAAATCAAGTTCCCACCAAAATTCTTTTTAGGTGCTGCTGCCGCCCCATTCGCGTCAGATCCAAAATTTCAAGCCATTCGTGAACATAAAAAAGTCAATGCCGGTGCGCAATTCTTCCAAACCAACCTGGTATATGACCCGGAACGCATGGAAATTTGGTTGAATGAACTTGCCCGGCGCAATATTTTGGACAAGGTGTATATCATGATCGGTATCACACCACTCAAGAGCGCAAAAATGGCCCATTTCATGACTCAGGTGCCAGGCGTTTTTGTGCCCAAGCCTATCCTGGATAGAATGGACCAGGCCACTGAAAAAGGTGGGCCAATGGGTGCTCAAGAAGAAGGCGTGAAAATTGCCCTCGAAATTATCGAGAAGATCAAGGGCAAACAGGGCATTCACGGCCTGCACATCATGCCAGTCGGCTGGGAAGATATTGTCCCACGAATCGTCACCGAAGCAGGGTTATTACCAAAAGGCTTCGTCCAACCAGAACGTAGTGAAAAAATACCAACATCATAATTTACCACTCGCCACCACCATAAGGAGGCAAAATGCTCGTCAAAGAAATTGAATCCCACCGTGATGTTGTCACATTGAAAGATGGAGTCCGGGTTTTGCTGCGCCCGATGGTTCACGAAGACAAACAACATCTGATCGAGTTTTTCAGCTTGGTCGGTGATGATGACTTGCGTTATATGCGCCACAATGTACGCGATCAAAATCTGATAAATGCCTGGTGTGACAATCTTAACTATGACAAGGTTTTACCTCTCCTTGCTTTGGTAAAGGATCGCATTGTAGGAAGCGCCTCATTAATATTCTTTGAGGGACCAAAACGGCATATCGCAGAATATCGACTATTTTTAGCAAAAGACTTTCGAAAGCGTGGGTTGGGCATGAAAATGACCCGTTCCTTGATTGAGATCGCCCGTAAACAAGACATTCGTATCGTGTTCGGCGAAGTAATTGCCGATCAAACCAAAGTAGTTCGGGCTTTTGAACAATTAGGCTTCAAACCAAAAGCGCTGCTCGAAGATTTCTTTATGTTCCCCGATGGAGATACCTGCGATGTATCATATTTAATGATCAACTTAAATCCAAAAGGCGAAGAGTTTTAATTTTAGTAGAAAAATATATTCGGAAATGTCATCGAAATCTCTACACCAGGTTATCAAGACCGCGACCGGTCAGGACGTTTATCGCTGCCGAGAATGTCAACTATGTGATATTCCGCCCGATGTAGATATGGATGTACCGCTGACAACAATTCTAAAAATGATCATGTTTGACGACGAAGAAGTTCTGACCTGCCGGACGGTCTGGTCAGATCGAGCACTGGTCGAATCTTCGCACGCATGTAAACGCGGTCTCAATTTGCATGCCATTCTTCTTGCTTTACGGCTTGAAGCAAAACACCGTGGTACCATTACTTAACAGTTATTCGAGAGTAATACCATCAAAATAAAACAAAGACAGGACATTTCGCATGTAAAATAAGTGACAAGTCAACGCTTATCACTTATTTTTTCGCGTATAATTAATCCGCTTTGTTCTTTTTTTCACAATCAGTGGCAAACCATCCGCAAAGCGGAATACAAAAGGAATATTTTATGACAACCCCATCAACACCCATAAACACAACCTGGTCAAAATTTGATCCATCCCATGATGTATACCAATATACTACCAACCCTCTCAAAAGCATTTTTGCTCCAAAAAACGTTGCTGTAATTGGTGCAACCGAAAAAGAAGGCAGTGTAGGACGAACGATCTTATGGAATTTGATCAGCAGCCCATTCGGCGGTGCAGTTTTTCCGATCAACCCCAAACGCCCCAGCTTACTGGGCATCAAGGCCTACCCAAGTATCAAAGATGTACCCGACCAGGTTGACCTGGCCGTGATCGTCACGCCATCCACCAGCATTCCTGGAATCATTGCAGAATGCGCAGAGGCTGGAGTAAAAGGCGCAATAGTCATATCAGCTGGATTCAAAGAAGTTGGCCCAGCGGGTGTTGAATTAGAACGCCAGCTACTCGACAATGCGCGCAAAGGTGGAATGCGCATTGTCGGTCCCAACTGCCTCGGAGTTATGAATCCAATTAGTGGCTTGAATGCCACCTTCGCGGCTGGTATGGCCCGCAAAGGACACGTCGCCTTCATTAGTCAATCCGGGGCGCTCTGCACAGCGGTTTTGGACTGGTCCTTCAAGGAAAACGTTGGCTTTTCTGCCTTTGTCTCAGTCGGATCTATGTTGGACGTCGATTGGGGTGACCTAATTTATTATCTAGGTGATGACCCTCATACCGATAGCATTGTAATTTACATGGAAAGCATAGGCGACGCTCGGTCGTTTTTATCAGCAGCTCGCGAAGTTGCACTCACCAAACCAATCATTGTTATCAAACCAGGTCGGACCGAAGGAGCTGCCCGAGCGGCAGCATCTCACACCGGGTCACTGACTGGCTCCGATGAAGTCTTGGATGCGGCTTTCCGCCGAGCTGGTGTTTTACGAGTCAATAGCATCAGCGAAATCTTCTCTATGGCTGAAGTGCTCGGTCGACAGCCACGTCCCAAAGGACCACGCTTGACCATTCTGACAAACGCAGGCGGTCCGGGTGTTTTAGCAACAGATACTCTTTTAACCACTGGTGGCGAGCTGGCCGAAATTTCTCCAGTAACCATGGAAAAGCTCAATGAATTTCTACCCGCATCATGGAGCCACAATAATCCAATTGACATCATCGGGGATGCCGACCCTGACCGCTACGCAAAATCCCTGGAAGTCGCCGCTCAGGATCAAAACAGTGATGGCCTGCTGGTCATTTTGACACCTCAGGCAATGACAGACCCGACAGCGACTGCCGAAGCGCTAAAAAATTATGCCAAAAGCTATGATAAGCCCATCCTGGCTTCCTGGTCAGGAGGCAAAGAAGTCGCGGCTGGAGAAGCAATTCTAAACAAAGCAGGTATTCCTACCTTTGAATACCCTGATGACGCCGCACAGGCTTTTACATATATGTGGCAATCCACCTTTAACTTGAAGACCCTATACGAGACCCCCAGCATCCCGGATGATGAAGGCGCCGGCCCCGACCGGGTCAAAGCAAAAGCAATCATCGATTACGTTCGCGAATCCGGTCGCGAATTACTTACAGAAGCCGAATCCAAGCAACTTCTGGCAGCATATGGGATCCCTACCACCCCAACCCTGATCGCCACATCCGCAAAAGAAGCCGGCGAAATGGCAACCGACCTGGGTTACCCGATCGTTCTTAAACTCCACTCGGAAACCATTACCCACAAAACCGATGTGGGTGGGGTTAAGTTAAATTTACAGAACTCACTCGAGGTCGAAGCTGCCTACGATGCCATAAAATCGTCAGTCACTGAAAAAGCTAGTGCCGAACATTTCTTGGGTGTTACGGTTCAGCCAATGATCAAAATGGAAGGTTACGAGCTGATTATTGGTTCAAGTATTGACCCTCAGTTTGGACCCGTTCTTCTATTTGGAACCGGCGGTCAGCTTGTAGAGGTTTTCAAAGATCGAGCACTAGCTTTACCGCCATTAAATACCACTCTCGCACGCCGAATGATTGAACGCACTAAAATTTATACCGCGCTAAAAGGTGTCCGCGGTCGGAAACCAGTAGATCTTGATGCTCTTGAAAAACTGTTGGTACGTTTCAGTCAGTTAGTCGTCGAACAACGCTGGATTAAAGAATTAGACATTAACCCACTCATTGCTTCACCGGATGGTTTGCTCGCCCTGGATGGTCGTGTCGTACTTTTTGGCAAAGACACCAGTGAAGCCAATTTGCCAAAACTGGCCATACGCCCATACCCCAACCGATATGTAGCAAATTGGACCATGAAAAATGGCGTTGAAATAATTTTCCGTCCAATCCGCGCAGAAGATGAACCATTAATGCTTCGCTTTCACGAAAAACTCTCTGACCGCTCGGTATACCTGCGTTACCTCTCTCCTATGCTGCTGAGTGAACGAGTTACGCATGAACGTCTCTCACGCGTCTGCCACTGTGATTACGCCCGCGAAATTGCCCTGGTTGTGGAAGGTCAAGATGATGGTCAGCGCGCAATTTTTGCGGTTGGTCGCCTGAGTAGGTTCCGTGGAGATGATGATGAAGCTCGTATGAGTTTGCTCGTCAGTGACAAATTCCAAGGTCAGGGCCTCGGGGTCGAGCTTATTCGTCGCCTGATATCGGCAGCAAAGCATGAAAAAATCAAGCGCATCGTCGCCGTGATGTCGCAGGAAAACGAATCGATGCAAAAGCTGTGTCGCAAGGCTGGTTTTTCCAGCTTCTCCACAAATAACCAGACCAGCATGATTGAGGCATCACTCTCACTGTAAAAACTGATTACAAAAAAAGTAGCTGTCCGGATTCGGACAGCTACTTTTTTTAACATGTACCAGAACTCAACTCTATGGTTTAATTCCGATTATGGCTGATAGCTTTGAAATTCGCGTGTGCAAAAACCCCGAATGCGGACTACGCTATCCGCTTGTAAAGGGGCATCCTTTTGGTGAACGCTGTCCATTATGCTTAGGCAGTACTCTTGTAGTCATTACGCAAAAACTCACATCAGAACCAATTTCCGAACCTGATACGGCATCCCTCCAGCTGGAGGTTCTGCTCGACAATGTTCGATCGGCTTGGAATGTTGGCGCAATTTTTCGCACATCAGATGGCTTTGGCATTCAAAAAATATATTTAGGTGGTATCACTCCAACCCCCAAGAATCCTTCCGTAGCAAAAACAGCCCTGGGCGCTGATGCAAACATCCCTTGGGTTTCTTCACCAAACGCACTCAACTTAGCCCAAAAAATAAAATCTGACGGAAGTCATTTATGGGCTCTCGAACAGGATCCCAGGGCAATACCTCTTTATTCCACTTTTCAGATCGATGACATGCCAATTGTTTTAATTGTCGGAAATGAGGTCAGCGGCGTGGATCCTGGTTTGCTGGATATCTGCGAAAGAATTATTTATATACCAATGCTGGGGAAAAAGCGCTCATTGAACGTAGAAGTGGCCTTTGGAGTTGCCATATCCGCTTTACGAAATCCGCCCTATTAACATTTCCAGGTTAAGAAACCAGGTGGAACACATAAATAATAATGTGTTCCACCTGGTTCACTCCATACTAAGCAAGTTTTTCGATCAGCAATTCCCAGCCTTTCGAACCATGCAGACTTACAAGATATTTTGAATTCTGGATTTGTTCTATATCATCAAAACCGTGATCAACAGCCTCAGCTAAATATTTTAGGGCTTTATCAGTTTCACCGATTAATGCCGCATCGCAAGCTGCTCCCCAATAAACCCAATCAGGAACATCACCGAGAGAAAAAGATTTCTCGTAAAAAGCGAGTGCATCGGCATATTCACCACGGCCGTGAGCAAAGTACCCATTCTTGGCAATGTTTAGCGTATCATCAAACCAGCCTATAAAAACTGGGTAATCTTCAATTTTTTCAAAGCCAGCTTTCAAGGCAGTCGCAATTGATCCTGCATTGGTGGCGTTGCAATGCCAACCGATCCGGGCGACATCCCTTTTACGAGCCATTTCAATAAATGCTTCGGTCATCAGCGTGGCAAGGCCTGCCCGCTGGTATTCTTCTTGTGTAGCTATACCAACTTCACAACGATGGCCTGTGTTGTACTCAGACAAACACCAACCAGCAATGAAGTTTTCTTTGGTCACACACAGGCCAAAGCTTTTGTCCAAGAAGTCCTGAACAGATTCTCTTTCAGAACACATTTCTTCGGTTAAAATTTCTTGATTTTCCCATTTTTCGGATAATAACACCGGATCTGCTGGGCGGATGGAAAACCCTTCCGGTGGTTCTGGTATATCACGACGGTTGGCTTTTATTGCTAAATAAGAGCGCATGGATTTCATTGGAAATTTTTGCAGCAGCATTGCCTTTATAAAAATCTCCCATTTGTCAGACGGGTAATATAAATGATAAGAATCTATTCCAGATTTCCAGGCAGACATGGCGAATTTTTCTAGAAATATTTTTCGAGCGGCTGCTATTAAATCAGTATTCCCAGGCGATCCTGCCAGGTAAAAGCGATGCCCAGTCCAGGTAATTGCCGTTTGTGGATGCAAAGGGTTGTCAACATAAATCGAAGCAGCCACATTACCAGCCAGAATTGCCTGGAGCGGCAGGTGAATATCCATTTTTCGAAAAAGTGGGCGTACCCGTTCAAAATCAGTTCGGTTTAGTTCGTACAAATTATTTACTCCCAAAATCCAGGGTTATTTTATACAATTTCTAATAAACAACTAACTCATTCTATCAGATTCGACACTAGCCATGAGTTTATTTGAGACCAAAACAATCGAATGGAGAGCCTTTACCCCGGTTCCATCCTCAATTTGCGAACGACACGATGTTCCCAGCGCTGCCACCAGCGATCTACCAGAGTCTATCCGCAAATCCGGGAATAATTTTAGCTCTCCAACCTGCATAGAAACCTCAAAATGATCGGTCTCATACCCAAATGCCCCCGCCATTCCACAACAGCCAGTATTTAGTACATCAACATTGTATCCGGCGGATTTTAACATTTCGATTGATGCATTTACCCCCACTGCCATTCCATCCGCATTCGGCGGTTGAGCCTTTTGGTAACAATGGCCATGCAAAAGAATTCTATTGGATTCGTTTTCAGTATTTTTCCGGTAGGACGCATTATGAATGCGTAATTTTTGGCTACCTGAAGGAGGCCGGACGAGATACTCGTCAATTAGCCAAGCCCGTCTGGCAAGAGCTTCGGTTTCATCACGGCGATCGGGGAGCAAATCCAGAACATCGTCTCGCAAGGTGTATATTTCAGAAGGTTCTAAACCCACTACTGCTAGTTTTCCTGATGGATCTAATCGTCGGATTTCGTCCATCAAATGGATGGCGTGGTTCCTGGCTGGTTTAATAAAACCTTTCGATATAAGAGTGCGCCCAGCACCAAAGACAGGTAATATCACCACGTTCACACCACATGCGGCCAGAACATCAAGCGCTGATTTCTCAACTTCAGGCTCAAAGTAATGCGTAAAAGTATCGGGAAGGAATAAGCAACTCTCATTATTGTTGTTGTTGTGCTTATTCAATTGAAGGCTTACCCGGGGTTGTCTGTTTGAACTATGCGTATTAATATAATCAAATTTCGGCAGAATTCTTTTTGATGAAATTCCTAAAAATCGATTCGCAAGATTTCTAACTATTACCTTTCCCATTATCCAATTAATCAGCCAACCAACAGGGGATCCCAGACTAGCAAAAAAGCCGATATAACCAAATAGATAGTCCCGAAGTGGACGCCAATGAGTCTGAAAATAGCGTGACTGAAATTCGTATTTTAACTTTGCCATATCCACGCCGCTTGGACACTCAGCCTTGCATCCTTTACAGGCCAGGCACAAATCCAAGGCTGACTTTACCTGCTCATCCTGCAATCCCTTTTCACTGACAGAGATCATTGCTCTCAGTAAATTGGCACGGCCGCGGGTTGAATTCACTTCATCACGCGTGGCCTGAAAAGATGGGCACATAACACCACCCTGTTTGCGGCATACCCCCTGTCCGTTACAGCGTTCAATGGCGCCTGCCAATCCACCGGTCTGACTAAAATCTAAATCCGGAGACCACGGATTGGATTCATAATTGCCACCATAGCGCAAATTCGTATCCATCGCTGGCGCGTCAAATAATTTATCTGGACAGAGTAGTAAATCGGGATCAGCGGCTCGCTTCAGACTTCTCATCGCCTCAATAACTTGCTCACCATATGTTTCCAGTAGCCATTCCGATCTTGCCAAACCATCACCATGCTCAGATGACATAGCCCCACCCACCCGCAGAGTCAGCTGAAGCACCTCGGATGCGATAGATCTTAAATTCTGAACACCCGCGAATGATTTGAGATTCAGAATAGGCTTAATATGCAAACATCCGGCGGAAGCATGCGCATAAAAAGCTGCCTGCGTGCCATGGGCTGCTAAAATTTGCTCTACTTCGCGTACAAATTCGCCCAGGTGTTCAACCGGAATTGCACAATCTTCAATAAACGCTATCGGCCTTTCTTGCGACGGACGCGAATCGATAATTCCAAGCCCAACCTTTCGCACCGCCCAAACCTTGTCTTGATCAGAAAAAGTTTCAGCTATCACAACCTCAGATCCCAAACTTCTAACCTTTTCCAACAAAATGGCGCTTTCGTCACCCGAAAATTCAACCACAAGCAGTGCGGCTGGATCGCCCTGAACAAAGCCCAATTGGCTCGCAAATGCAGGAACGCTACGCGCCAGATGAATAAGCATCTGCGGAATAAGCTCAACTGCCGAAGGGCTGCGCATTAATAATTCAGGGACTGCGTCACAAGCACTCGCGATACTATCAAATGACAGAACTCCCAGAATTGTGTGTTTCGGTTTTTTGACCAGATTTACCGTGGCAGACCTGATTACAGCGAGTGTACCTTCGCTACCGGCCAAAAGAGTCGCCAGATTAAACTCCGCCGGAAAAGGTTTCGGAGGATATTCATCACCAACCCATTGATAGGGCCGGGTAGCAGACCACGGCAAGAGATAATTCAAACGATAACCTGCTGAATTACGCCAAGTTTTCGGCCATGATTTTTGGATTGCCGCAATGTATCTCTGGCGTATATCAAACACTGCTGCGACCACATCTGATTGTCTATCTTTCTGGATTATTGGGTCGCCTACGATAGGTCCCCAGGTAGCAAGGCTACCATCCGACAAGACCACATCTGCCGAAAGTATGTGGTCAGATGTCATGCCGTATAAAATTGAATGTGCTCCAGTTGCATTATTTCCAATAACCCCACCCATCGTTGCACGTTCGGCAGACGCCGGATCAGGGCCAAACATCAAACCGTGTTCGGCGGCAGCGCGGTTCAACCTGGCCAGTATCACCCCTGGCTCCACAACCGCTGTCCGTGTCTCAGTGTTGATAGGCAAAGAAATATTATCCAGATATCGGGAACAATCCAGAATCAAAGCATGCCCAATCGCCTGACCCGCAAGTGATGAACCAGAACCTCGAGGCAGCAATGGAATTTTAAATTTAGCAGCCAGCTCAACAGCAGAAATTAGATCTTCCTGAGAGCGAGGGACAACAACACCCAAAGGCTCTATTTGATAAATGGAAGCATCCGTGCTGTATAAAGCCCTGGTGACATCATCCAAACGAATATCACCTTTAAAATGTCTGCGAAGTTCTGAAACAAAATCGAGTGAGAGTGTCATGAATCAATTTTAACCGATAGACCCCAAAGGTAAGTGAAACCTTTGGGGTCTCTAGCAAACAACCAGCCTGAAGAATTATTTTTTAGTTGCGCCCTGCGCTGCAACCGCCGCAGCAGCCTTTGCGACCGCATCGGCGTCACCCAAGTAATAATGATTGATGGGCTTCAACTCTGCGTCCAACTCGTAAACCAGTGGTATGCCAGTTGGAATATTTAACTCGGTAATTTCATTGTCAGGGATGTTATCCAGATATTTCACCATGGCGCGGAGACTATTCCCATGGGCAGCAATCAGGACACGCTTACCCGATTTAATCATTGGCGCCAGAGTATTGTGCCAATACGGTAGAACCCGCTCCAGGGTTATTTTTAGCGACTCAGTTGCAGGAAGCTCTTCTTGCTTCAGATCGGCATAGCGCCGATCAAAACGTGGGTGGCGCTCATCTGTCAACTCTAACGCGGGCGGCGGAACATCGTAACTGCGGCGCCAAATCTTAACCTGGGCTTCGCCAAATTTCTCAGCCATTTCAGCCTTATTCAGACCCTGAAGGGAACCATAATGCCTCTCGTTTAGCTGCCATGCACGCACAACAGGCATCCATTCCAATCCCATTTCTTCTTGAATTATCCCCAAGGTCTTAATTGCGCGCCTGAGAACGGAAGTGAAAGCAATATCAAAGTCAAATCCGCCTTCTTTAAGCAATTTTCCACCACTCCGAGCTTCCGAAATTCCCTGCTCGGTCAAATCGACATCAGTCCAGCCTGTAAAACGATTTTCCAAATTCCATGTACTTTGGCCATGGCGAACAAGAATAAGTTTGTACTTTGGTTCCATCATCATCTCCATTAGGCAAGATAAACCGCCAGGTGCCTATGCGCCTGGCGGTTTATTATTTTACAACAGCTTAGCGAATGGCTTTCTCGGTTTCCGGATCAAAGACATGGAAGTTATCCATGTTCAAGGCGACTTGCACATCTTCACCAGCCTTGAAAGCAGTTCTTGGATCAACGCGCGCAACAAAATTGTTACCAGCGCTGACCAAATATAAGTAAATCTCATTACCCATCAATTCAATGACATCCACCTTGGCACTCATTTTTTCTGCATGAATGTTCGGGGGCATAAAATCAGGGTTTTTCACATCTTCTGGGCGAATTCCGAAAACAACTTTCTTGTCAACATATTCGAAATAAGGCTTGGATCGCTCTTCAGGAATAGCAACCGTAAAGCCACCGGTTTCGATAAACAATCTTCCACCCTCTTTTTTGACCTTACCAGGGAAAAAGTTCATGGCGGGTGAGCCAATAAAACCGGCAACAAACATATTAGAAGGTCGATCATACATGGTTTGCGGAGTATCCAACTGTTGCAGCATACCTTTGTTTGTAACTGCAATACGAGTTGCCATGGTCATAGCTTCAGTCTGATCGTGAGTAACATAAATGAACGTAGTCTGTAAACGCTGGTGAAGCTTGCTGATCTCTGCACGAGTCTGGACACGCAGCTTGGCATCCAGGTTCGAAAGCGGCTCATCGAAAAGAAATACCTTGGGATGGCGCACAATAGCACGACCAACAGCCACGCGTTGACGCTGACCACCGGAAAGTTGGCGGGGTTTGCGCTCGAGGAGTTCATTAATGCCCAGAATTTCAGCTGCTTCGCCGACACGTTTCTTGATCTCTTCTTTGGGTGTGCCGCGAAGCTTAAGGCTAAACGCCATGTTGTCAAATACAGTCAGATGGGGATAGAGCGCATAAGACTGGAACACCATGGCAATGTCGCGATCTTTGGGTGCGACATCATTTACAACACGGTCGCCAATAAGTATTCGACCGCTTGAAATTTCTTCCAGACCTGCAAGCAAACGCAAAGCAGTTGTCTTACCACAACCTGAAGGGCCGACGAATACAAGAAATTCCTTGTCAGCAATCTCCATATTGAGGTCATTAACCGCACGCACATTACCAAATTCCTTTGTTACATGTTCGTATGTTACACTGGCCATAACTTCCTCCATTTCAGTAAAATATAGTGATCTAATTATAGCGCATTTTTAAATTTTGATAACATTTTTTTAATTCAAAAATATTCAATATTGAATTACGAACACCAGACCTTTTTCAACATTTCCAATTTGCCGCCATTAAATCTCGTTTCACGTAGTAGAATCAAAATATGCCCAACGATGATGTCACTCCAGTCCGCCAACAATACCTTGATACCAAACGTCAATACCCAAATGCTATCTTATTTTTCCGTCTGGGTGATTTTTACGAGACTTTCGACGAGGATGCCGAAACAATATCCCGCGAACTTGATATCGTACTCACATCCAGACCAGTCGGAAATGGAATTCGCGTCCCGTTGGCTGGTATTCCATATCATGCTGTCGATAGCTATCTCGCACGTCTAATCGAAAAAGGCTACCACGTCGCCATCGCTGAACAAGTTGGCGATCAGCCCGCGAAGGGAATCTTTCCTCGCAAAGTGGTTCGCGTTGTTACCCCTGGAACATTGATCGATGCAAACCTATTGCCTGGCGACGCAAATAATTACCTCGCAGCTGTTATCAGTGACAGCGAAAAAGCTGCGGTTGCTTATGTTGATATTAGTACCGGCGAATTCGCCGTAACCGAGCTTGAATTGGCCGGTGGCGCCCAACTACGGGCAGAATTAACCCGCCTGCGCCCTGCTGAAATAATCCACCCAGACATCATTAGCCTCCCACCTGGAATACCGGGCAGAACCACTCCCTGGGCTGGTTGGCATTTCGAACCTGGGCGGTCTAGCGAAAGCCTGCTCAAACATTTCAATGCATCCACGTTGGATGGGTTCGGTTTAAAAAATTCCCCATTGGCTATCAGCGCTGCCGGGGCCATATTACAATATCTGAAAGAGACCGAACCAGCTTCTCTAAATTTGCTAACCAGTCTGCGGTATTACAGCTTGAATGAGTTTATGACTCTTGATGCCGCAACGCGACGAAATTTAGAATTAACCGAAACCCTACGCGGTGAGATAAAGGGGTCGCTGCTCGGCACGCTTGATTTTACTGTCACTCCGATGGGCAAGCGTCTCCTGCGCCAATGGGTAAGCCAGCCTCTGCTTGATTTACCAAAAATTCAGAACCGTCAAAACGGCGTCGAGTATTTCTTCACCACCGGGATGATCAGAGCAGAATTACGCAGCGCACTCAAACCACTTTCTGACCTGGAACGCTTAACCAATCGAGTTTTATCTGGGCACGCCCAACCGCGAGACCTGGTGGCATTAAGAGAAACCCTGCGGCGACTGCCTGCGATCCAAAACGTCTTACCAGATGGGCCAAGTCCCATCCAGGCCAGCACGAATTTGCTCTCTCCATGTTCTGATGAATTAATTTTATTGGATACTTCTATATCTGACGACCCGCCAGCCACACTACAAAACACAGGAATCATAAGAAACAGATACTCGGCTGAGCTAGACGGAGTAATCGAAGCTTCCGCCCATGCACGCGAATGGATTAATAATCTTGAGCGCATAGAACGAGAACGAACCGGTATTAAAACACTCAAAGTGGGATACAACAAAGTTTTTGGTTACTATCTGGAAATCTCAGCCGGTCAAACTTCCAACGCTCCATCTAATTACATCAGAAAACAGACTCTTGTAAATGCTGAGCGCTATATCACCCCTGAGATGAAAGAGTACGAAACCCTGGTTCTCAATGCAGAAGAACGCATTCGCGAAATTGAACAGCGGCTATTTAAGGAAATTTGTGCAACCCTGGCAAAATCATCTACGAAAATACTCAACACAGCCCGAACCCTGGCGGAGCTTGATTGCCTTTCCACCCTGGCTGAATCTGCTGCACTTGGCGGATATATCAGACCGGAAGTCGTCGAAGCAGATATTCTTGAAGTCAGAGATGGTAGGCACCCTGTTGTTGAAACCAGTCTAAAAGATGATCGCTTCGTACCAAACGATATTATCTTTGAAGCGGGTGAACGCGTCCGGGTCATTACCGGTCCGAATATGGCCGGCAAATCGACCTATCTACGACAAGTAGCGCTAATCGCTCTGCTGGCACAAATGGGAAGTTATGTGCCGGCAACGTCTGCAAAAATAGGATTAGTAGACCGGATTTTTACCCGCATTGGCGCACAAGATGAAATCCATTCTGGGCAATCCACTTTTATGGTCGAAATGATTGAAACTGCAAATATTCTACACCATGCCACACCACGGTCCTTGCTTATCCTGGATGAGATCGGACGTGGCACCAGTACATACGACGGCGTATCAATTGCCTGGGCCGTTGTTGAACATATTCATAATCATCCACACTTACGTGCAAAAACCTTATTTGCCACTCATTATCACGAACTAACCCAACTGGCTGACCTCTTGCCAGGTGTTAGAAATTACAATGTTGCCGTCACCGAATCCGATGCAAAGGTTATTTTTTTACACAAAATCATCCCTGGCGGAGCAGATCGCTCATACGGTATTCATGTCGCGCAATTAGCCGGCCTGCCACGCCCTGTCATTCAACGGGCAGGAGAAATTTTGGTTGAATTAGAAAAGACTTCTGGCCGAGCCGTCAAAATAAACCCCGTAGCTGCCCAACAAGTGGCACTATTCCCAGAAACAAACCCTATGCTGGATGAACTCAGAAAAGTTGATATCAACACACTCTCTCCAATCGAAGCCATTAATAAATTATTTGAATGGCAGAAAAACTTTTTGTAACCAGTCCCTTGTCCAAGAAAAAAATAAACCATTTCCTGAAGATCTTCAATCTCAGCAATATTATTATTAATTCCGGTCTAGAATGAGCGAAAATCAATGACACTAATATCCGGTAAGCCTGCGAAAAGCTTATCAGAGAACGAAATATCCCACCTGATTTTGCTTGGGATAATAATTTTTGGCTGCTGGTTGAGAATCATGCCTGCAAAATTGGCAGGTTTTCCTATAAACGATGGCGGTATGTTTATTACAATGATCCGGGATCTCCGCCATAATGGTTATTCATTGCCAATTTTTACCACCTATAATAATCAAAATATCCCTTTTAGCTATCCCCCACTACCCTTTTTTATTGCTGGTATGGCTGCAGATTTTTTGCATGCATCAGATCTTTCTGTATTACTTTGGCTACCCGCAATAATTAATATTTTACTAATCCCAGCATTCGTGCTTCTGGCAAATGCTATATTAAAATCAAGGTTGAAATCAGCAGTAGCCACCATATTTTTCGCACTTACCCCACTCTCCATGGACTGGTATCTAATGGGTGGTGGATTAACAAGGGGCATAGGACAGCTCTTTTTAATTCTAACCTCGTACTACACTTTCCAACTTTTCAATAACCGCACAACCAGATCACTCATCTTGACAATCATTTGTGGTGCTTTAGTTGTGTTAAGTCATCCAGAATCTGCACTACTCACACTTACAAGCGCCGCAATCATCTGGATTTTTTCGTCACGCAGCAAACGCACAATTTTTGATGTTTTTCTGGTCTGCGCCGGAGTAACGCTTATTTGCGGACCCTGGCTTTTTTATGTTTTACGACTACATGGGCTAACTCCATTTATCAATGCTATGCAGACAAACGGGAATTCTCTTTTTCTGTGGACTGCGCTGTTTTCTTTTGATTTTGCTCAAGAAACTGGACTGCAAATCCTCGGGTTCCTCGGCCTGATTGGTCTTTTTGTGAAACTCGGGCAAAACAAATATTTTCTGCCAGCCTGGCTAATCGTTCCATTTTTTATTAACCCTCGAAGTTCCTCACGCGCGGCAATCATCCCACTTGCAATTCTGGCTGCAATCAGTCTGCTGGACGTAATATTGCCAGCTATTCACGGAAAACCCGGGCAAAAGTTTCGTAGACGATATCTTGTTACAGGCTTATTTCTGGGTTACTTACTTAGTTATTTGTTATTTAATGCATTTACGCTGGATTTAAAACTGGCTAACAACCGGCTAAGCAACTCAGATCAAGATGCCATGGCGTGGATCCGCCAAAATACCCCTAATAATAGCAAGTTCATTATCATTACAGGTGAATCCCAGATGATGCGCGATCCAGTTCAAGAGTGGTTTCCAACCATCACTGAACGTCGAAGCCAAACCACCCTTCAAGGACTTGAATGGGTATGGGGTCCAAAATTCATCGATTCAATTTTGAGCTATCAAGGCTTAATAAACTGTATTTTACAAGATATCGCTTGCATAAAAAACCAAACAGCCAGGCTTGGAATATCCTATGATCATGTTTACATAAAAAAAGTTGCCGACGAAAATTGTCCGGAAACAGAAATCTGCCAACTCGAACAAGCACTAATCAAAGAATTACGCAATTCAACCGAGTTTAGACTTGCCTATGAAAACGAAACTACTGCAATATTTAAAAAATAATTCGCGCTTCCACCTTCATATTTGAAAGAAAAAAGATACTGCTCAAAATAATGGGCAGTATCTTTTTTTTCCATCATTCTTTTTCTACATTATTGCCGGAGCCTGCGCT
>CAINXK010000205.1 GCA_903854805.1 uncultured Anaerolineae bacterium | reverse complement strand
TGGCGATGCCGGCTACTCATCAACGGTGGATGGCAAGATCATGCTGCATTTTGATCCCAACACATTTACCATCAAGGGCAATGGCCCGCTTGATAATCTATCCTTTGAATTCAGGACGCCAAAAGGTGGCAAAGGCATGAGTTGTACGGTCAGCAGTGAAACCGGTGGTTCAACCTTCGAAACAAAGGCGCTGGAATATGTCGAGGAGCAGCGCGACCAGGTTGACCCAAACTCGCCGCCCCAGTATATCCTGAAGGATTTCAACCTGCTATATTTCCCGGGTGTCACCAGTGAAAGTTATTTGGCCCACTGTATTCTGACCGACAGCCAGGGACACGAGGATACCAATGATTTTGCCGCCCCGCCAAGTGGATATTGGACAGGTATTTTCTTTATGCTTCACAAGGATGAATTGAACGCTGGAAGTGCCGGTCCGATCAACCCTGGTCCGCCGCCCATGCCAGATATGTCCGGCATCGCCATCGGCGCAATGCCACCCATGCCGGTGCCGGAAATGCCGGAAGATGGCGGTTTCTTTATCAATGAATTTGAGATGACCCCCGGTGATGCGCTGATAGCCAGCAAGGAATGGATCAGGAATGAAGCCTCGGTCGATGTGACCGAAGCTGGCACGATCAAGCTGGTGCACAAGCCCGGTGAATGATCTTTCAATGTCTTACCAGCGGCTAATCAAGTAAAAAATACCTTCATGGGTATAAACCGCTGGAATGAATTAATCGCAGGTGTGCCTGGGGCGCACCTGCCGCAAAGCTGCGCATGGAGCCAGGCGAAGGTGCATTACGGCTGGCAGCCGCCGACCCTGGTCTGGACCCAGGGGCAGGCCAGGAGCTCCTCTTGGAACCCGGCTATACGTTTTTTTAAGCGCTTATCTAATATTGTTGTTTCAGCCCTGGGGCTTTTGCTTTTATCCCCATTTTTTTATTTGTCATCCTGCTGATAAAGAAATATGATTCCGGTTAAGATGTATTTTTTGCGGGGCAGATCAACGATTTTGGTGGGTTGGGTGGCCAGGGCTGTGATGGTGATGGCAATAACTGGGGTATCAACTTACCGATACCCCAGTTATTTTTGATGGTCAGGGTGGTTTGTTTAGCCTGTGTTTATTTTGAAGCAGAGATCACTGTGCGGTTACGCCCGGTAAATTTGGCGTTGTACATGGCTGTGTCTGCGCGATGGAATAAATCTTCCAAAGATTCGGTTGGCAAGCTCAGGTTGATTTCGACGATGCCGATACTTAAGGAAACGGATACATTTCCTTTATCAGTGGGCACTTGCAACTTCTCCACGCCGGTGCGGATCCGTTCCGCCAAGAGATAGGCTTGCTGTGCATTCGTCATTGGCAAGAGGATGATAAATTCCTCACCACCGTAGCGACCGATCACATCTACGCTGCGCAGTTCCGCAAAGGCTGTGCCCACTACTTTCTTCAGGATCTGATCGCCAATCAGATGTCCGAAAAGTTCATTGACATGTTTAAAATGGTCGATATCGAAGAGCATGATAGCCAGGGATTGTTGGTAACGTGAGGCAACGGCTAGTTTGTGCTCAGCAAGCTCAAAAAGGTGGCGGCGGTTGTTGATGCCGGTTAATTCGTCGGTTCGTGCCAGTTCCTGTTCGTGGGCAAAGGCCAATTCAAGGGCAGCCTTGGCCTGGAGCAGTTCACCTTCGATGCGTTTTTGGGCGGTTAGATCGGTAACCACTGCAATCGAACCGGAAAAAACCCCGTTGCTTTCGAATTTGCGTGGCACACCGGTGATCGAAACTGGCGCGATGCTGCCGTCAACGCGCAGCAAATGCGATTCGTAAGTGGTTGTTTTGCCCAGCTGACGCAGCCTGCGTTGTTCGTTGAGCAGCTCATGATCTTCCGGTATGGTCAATTCGCGGGGATGTTTGCCGATCAGGGCAGTGGATTCATACCCGATCAAGGCTGCGTAGGCCGGGTTGACAAATTCAAATCGGCCGTTATTATCCGAAACGGTCAACCCCTGGCCCATCGTATCAATGATCTGAGTCGCGAAGTCGCGTTGAGTTTGCAGTTCTTGCTCCAGCTTTTTCAGCGGGTTGATATCAATACAGGAATCAATAAAGCCCAAAAAGGTACCGTCTGGTGTGAAGCGCGGGACAGCGGTATCCAACATCCAGATGTATTCGCCATCAAAGCGCCGCAGGCGGTATTCCAGCGTGGTTTTTTCGCGAGCTTGAAATGCTTTGTGGTAGGTATCAACGCATTTTTGATAATCGTCCGGGTGAATACCTTCGGTCCAGCCATTGCCTATTTCCTGGTCCAAGCTGCGCCCGGTAAATTCCAGCCAGGGTTGATTAAAGTAATCAGACTGGCTGTCTGTGCCGGATTGCCAGACCAGGGCTGGAGCCGTATCTGCCATGTGTCGAAAGCGTTCTTCGCTTTCTCGCAGGGTTTCTTCCATGCGCTTTCGATCTGTGACGTTACGAACAATGTGAACTGCGCTGATGACCTTGCCCTGGTTATCGCGAATTGGGCTAAAGTGCAGCTCGTACCACTTGCGTTCCAGTGCCGGATCTCCGAACAACTGGGTAACTGTGAAATCTTCGCCGTTGAGCGCGCGCTTCCAGTGTTCCATGACATCGGCAAGATCGCCTGGCAGGTGTGCAAGGGCCTGCGGCAGCGAGTCGCCGGGTTTGAGGTCCTGACCGAATAGCTGCTTAAAATCTGAGTGGAAAGCGCTATTAAAGAGTGCGTAGCGGTGTTCGGTGTCCAGCATGGCAATCCCATCGCCGGTACTTTCGATGATACTGGATAACTGCCGGCTGACCCTTTGAAGGGCGTCCTCGGTCCGTTTGCGTTCGGTGATATCGCGAGACAAGATCCCCAGCCGAAAACCTTTTTGGGTTTTCACCGGGAAGACCATTTGATTGACAAAACGGGTTTCGCCATTGGCCGATTGAAAAGAAACTTCCAGGATGGTATTGAGAAACGGAGCACTGCCGGTCTGCAGAGCCAGGCGAAACATGTTTTCTTGTCGTTCCAATACTTTCTCAGAAGCTTTTGGGGGCATCAATCGCGATTGGATCTCTATGAAGCTCCGGCCAATGACCTGGTCACGCCTAAAACCGGTAATTTGTTCGAGTGCAGAATTCCATTCGAGCACGCGGCCGGTTTCATCGCTCATGGCAATTCCGTCGCTGCTTTGCTCGAAAAATTGATGATATTTCTGTTCGCTTTCGCGCAGGGCGGTTTCGATTTGTTTGCTTTGTGTTTTGTCGGTGAGGGTGGAGACAACCGCATAGGGGTGAGTTTCGCCGGGGTTGAATATGGGCACGGAATTGATATTGATCCAGGTTATTTCACCGGTTGGGTTGTGCAGACCCATCTCCACATTGTACATAGCCTTACCCGAACGTAGTGTGAGCAGGCCTGGATGTTCTCCATCAGGAAAAGGCGTGCCATCGGGTCGAATTGACCTCCAGCGCGGATCCACAAGGCTGAGGCCGTTCATCTGGTCACTGGTCAGCCCCAGAATTTTTTCGGCGGCGGGATTGGAGAGCTTGATCTCGCCAGCCTCATTTTGCATGATAAAGCCTTCGCTCATGGCCGTAACCATGACTTGATATTTTTGTTCGTTTTTGCGCAAGTTTTCTTCGGCCAGTTTGCGTTCGGTAATATCTTGCACGCTGCCGATTCGCGCGGCTGGCTGGCCCTGTGCATCCCGCAAAACCGTGAATTGATCATGAAACCAGCGGTACTGTCCATCTTTGTGTTTGATCCGGTAGTCCACGCAGCAGGCGGTTCCGGCAGCCACGGACTTTGACGCGGCGAGCACCCGTTCAACTTCAGCGATATCTTCGGGATGCATTAAATCCAAAACACTTTCGGTGGGCAGGGCTTTCAGCTCTTCTGGGGTATAGCCGGAAATGCGTGTGAAAACCGGGCTCAAGTAAGCATACGTATTGGTGCTTAAATCGCGCTTATAGGAGGCATCCAGCGAATATTCAAGCACTTCACGCAAGCGCTCGGAATTCTCCAGGGCTGCTTTTTCCAATTGTTTTTTCGCGGTGATAGGATCGAATACTGCCACGAAGTGTTCAGGAGCCAGTCTGTGGACTGAAACCGAGAACCACGTCTGTAGGCCTTCCAAAAAGGTTTCAAAATGTTCTGGTTTGCCGGTCAGGGTTACCCGCCCAAAAATATCAAAAAGCTCCGGGTTGGTATTGCGGATGCCAGGCATGACCTGGCTGAATTTTTTACCGCAGATATCTTTGAGCCCGGTCAGGTCCTCAAAGGCTTTGTTGACGGTCAGACAAATAAAGTCTGAGGG
>CAINXK010000204.1 GCA_903854805.1 uncultured Anaerolineae bacterium | reverse complement strand
TTGCGGGCTTGCAACGACCACTCCGGATGTTGCAGACCGCGCATTTGATTTTCTGGCTGAAACAAGCGCCATACTAAAAAGAGGTTGAGATGATTGTTCAGGTTGTGTATTTGGATGTCCAGGCCAACAGGCTGGATGATTTTCTGACAGAAGCCAGTGCCAACGCCCGGGCGAGTCTTCTAGAAGCGGGCGTTACGCGCTTTGATCTGCTGCAACAGGCTGATGACCCACTCAAATTCATGCTGTACGAGGTCTATCGCAACCAGACAGACCTGGATGCTCACCGTCTTACGCCCCACTTCAAACGCTGGCAAGAAATGGGTCTGCCAACCCTCAGCGGAGAACGGGTGCGCCGAATGTACCAGCTGCTGGAAACGGGCTCTTGACCGCCAACTATTAACCCATTGCCTTTAGAATTGCCGGAGCCACACCGCTCAGGTCGGTTACGCCGTCAAAATGGCGGCGTAACTTTTTATTCCCCACCAAAAGGAGCGGAACCGGGTTGGGTGTATGCCGCCGGGTGGACAGATCTTCCAAGTTGCCGTGATCAGATGTGATCAGAAGCAAGTCAGTTTCCTGCCAGCCATCCAACAGGCTGCCAAGCACAACGTCAAACTGCTCCAAAAGACTCAACGCAGCCGGCATATCCTGCCCATGACCGGCATAATCAGTGAGCCAGTATTCAAAGAAAGCAAAATCAAATTTCCGTGCTAATGAAGCCAGATGCTCGCCTGATTCAAGGAGAGTCATCACCGGAATATCAGGCATGTTCATGCGCTCCCGCCAGCCCTGGGCGGTAAAATCCGCCGAGATGGCCTGGCCCGCCAGCAGGTCGTCACTGGTAAACAACGACAATCCCGCGCTCGTCACCGCCAATGGGATCGATGAAAAATTCCGTCTACCAGAATCGATGCTATGAAAGTACCCGGGGGGATAAGCATTCACCAGGGCAGCCTGCTTTCCTGCACGAGTCAACTCGCCGAAAATACCCCCATCCAACAAATAAGCTGCCGTAGCCTTGTCCGGCTTGGGCCCATAATGATAGCCAATTTCTGCCGGAATGTTACGACCAGTCAATAAAACGGCCTGTCCGGTGGCCGACTGCGGTAAGCCAACCACCCCGAGCGCCGCATCCAGGGCCAAAAGGCTGGCAGATTCTCCATTAAACGGAGCGCTGGCGGCGATTAATTTTTCACCGTCCAAAAGTTTTTGCAAATTAGGCAAGTCTGCGCAAGCAAAGGGATTGGTCAGCGGGTCATCCGGGCCCAGTCCAACTCCATCCAGAAACATAAATAAAACAGTCATTTGCTTTCCTTCAACATGAATGAACCCTTTGAATGGTCATCGGGTGAATATTCGGCCAAGATATGTCTCTTGGAATTTGTCGATTCTTTCCGGTAATGAGAGTTGACCAAACCTGGGGGAACGAAGTTTGCTCAACTCATAAAAACAAGCATCCAGTCCACACTGGGTTAATCTTAAGGGGTTGGGTTATTACGTTTCTGAAAAACAAAATATGCAGAAGGTCGATCACCGCGATCATAACCATCAAGCCTGGTCAGCAAGACGAATTGGGCCTGGATCCGCTCCAGGTCTCCAGGAGAAAGTCCCAAATCAGAAATATTTTCATCGGAGCTTAAAAAACCATACAAAAACCAGACACTCCCTGAAACCATAACCCGATCGAGCTGCCTTAAGTAGGCGGCTTTTTCCTTCACCATCAAAGTATGGTAACAACCCAGATCAAGAACCAATTCGAAGGGGCCGGTAATTCCGTCCAGACGAGTAACATCGCCCACAAGCAGCGTCAAGTTCAGACCTGCCTGACGAGCTTTATTTCGGGCCTTCTGAATGGCCGCAGGAATAAAATCGACCCCTGTGACCTGCCACCCCAGCTGGGCCATTACAATGGAATTTGTACCCGTTCCACAGCCCAGATCAATAGCTCTGCCAACAGGTCGTACCCTAAGAAATTCTCGCAGTTCCGGCGGGGTTACACCACTGTCCCACGGCGGACGGCGAAAATACCAAAGGGCAAACATGATGCGGCGCAGGAATGACATAAAATTTGATTCGTAGGTTATACTCGGTAAATTCTCATTACGGGGATTTTGAGCGGGCCGTATATGACAATTTTCGTGACATTTACACTTTGACAATTATACAGACTTCTTTTAGAATTTAGCCCACTGCTATTTTTTTTCTAATCATTAACACCCAAATCTCATCGAGGAGTAGATCTCCATGAAAGAGTACACAACAGAGCACCTCCGTAACATCGCATTGGTCGCCCATGGTGGCGCCGGTAAAACGATGATGGCGGAGGCTTTTCTTCATTATACAGGGACGACCACACGTCTTGGTAAAGTAGAAGATGGAACCACCATCTCTGACTACGATGAAGAAGAAATTCGCAGAAAGATCTCGCTATATGCCAGTGTCTTACCGGTAGAATACCGAGATCACAAGATCAACCTGCTGGACGCGCCAGGTTTCACCGATTTTGTTGGCGAAGAGATTTCAGCATTGAGTGTCGCCGATGGCGCAATCATTCTGGTTGACTCTGTCGCTGGCATCGAAGTAGGCACAGAACTGGCCTGGAATTACGCCGACCAATTTAATCTGCCACGCTTTGTCGTCATCAACAAGATGGATCGGGAAAATGCCAATTTTGAAAAGGCGTATGCATCCATCGAAGCATTCGCCACCGCCGCCGGCAAGCGCCTCGTGAACGTACAAATCCCTTGGGGAGAAAAATTGGGATTCAAGGGCGTAATCGACCTTGTTCACATGAAAGCATATGCCGGAGATGGAAAAATTAGCAGCGAAATTCCGGCGGAGTTCATGCCCGCAGTTGAAGCTACTCGCCATATCTTGATCGAGGCGGCTGCAGAAGGTGAAGACTCCCTTTTGGAAAAGTACCTCGAAACCGGAGAATTGAGCGGCGAAGAGTTATTGCGTGGCTTGAAAGATGTAGTCATGAGCGGCGCATTCATCCCGGTCTTCGTTGCAGCAGCCGGCCATGAAAAAGGCATTGCTCCCATTCTGGATGCCATCATCGAATTTATGCCAGCACCTTCCGAGCACCCGGATGTCATTGTTCATGGCAAAGCTGGTGACGAAAAGTTACACGAAAGCGACAACGGACCGACTGCGCTCTACGTATGGAAAACAACTGCAGATCCTTTCGTCGGTAAGATGACCTACTTCAAGGTCATCTCTGGTGTGATCACAGCTGATATTCATCTCTGGAACAACACTAAGAATCTCGATGAGCGCATGGGCGGTTTACACCTGCAACGTGGCAAAGAACAGATCTCCATCAAGAACGTTCACGCAGGCGACATCGCTGTCGTTTCCAAGTTGAACGTAACCGCCACAGGTGATACGCTTTGCGATAAAAACCATCCAATCAACATAGATATCCCCAAGTATCCATCCCCGCTATACAGAGTCGCCGTCCACCCCAAGACACAGGCAGATGCGGCCAAGATTTCGCCCACTTTATCACGCCTGTGCGAAGAAGACCTGACCCTGACCTGGCAAAATGATCATTCCACCGGCCAAACTATCCTGGCGGGCATGGGCGACCAGCATATCGATGCAGCCCTTCGCCGAGCGCACAGCAAATTCCAGGTCGGCTTGATTATGGACGAACCCAAGGTTCCTTATCGCGAAGGCATCACCCACAAAGCATCCGCCCAGTATCGTCACAAAAAGCAATCGGGCGGGTCCGGCCAGTTTGGAGAAGTCCACCTGCGCATAGAACCTTACCCCGAAGGCGATTTCGATTTCACTGATGAATTGGTTGGTATGAGCCTCTCGAAATCATACTTGCCCCCCATCGAAAAAGGTATCCGCGCGGCCCTGGATAAGGGTGTATTCGCCGGCTATCCACTCAGCAATGTACGCGTCATCGTTTACGATGGCAAAGAACACCCGGTTGATTCCAAGCCGATCGCTTTTGAGACTGCCGGACGCGAAGCCTTCAAGCTGGCTGTTCTAGATGCTGGACCTGTGCTCTTCGAGCCGATCGTAAGACTTCATGTCACCGTCCCAGATGCAAGCATGGGCGACGTGATGGGCGATTTAAATACCCGCCGCGGACGAGTTCAAGGTACAGATTCTGAACGCGGAAACACCACCATCACCGCACATATACCGATGGTTGAAGTAATGCGCTACACCACAGAACTGCGCTCCATCACCGGCGGTCGTGGCTATTTCGCGATGGAATTTGACCACTACGATGTAGTTCCAACCCACCTTGCCCAGCCTATTATGGAAGCTCATAAAAAGGAAATGGAAGCCAAGAAGGAAGAATAATTCTCCACAAGAACCATCACCAGGGAGCGCGATGCGTTCCCTGGTTTTTATTAATATATCGATAGAAATTATCTTATTTGCTTGACATCTCTTTATAAAACAGTAAAATAGTTTCTATGGAAATATTTAGTATTAAATTAAAGTGCTTATGTCTGGGGCGGGGTTCGTAACCACCGCCTTTTCTTCAGAAGTTACTCAGGTATCTGCTAAAAGACGGTGACCGAACTCCGCGTGTGCAATTATCACATGGCGCCAGGTCGCTGTTTTTTTTATTCTGGCAGCTACTTACACATGGCGCATGCTGGACTTAAAATTATAGGGCGTATAGCGTAGGTGTAACCCGGTACAGTACTGACAGAATGAACAAACACTGGCACCCGGCGCAAACATCTACAATACAGAAATACAGGCTGGAGATAATCATGGCAACTCAAACAATATTTAAATTAAATACATCCCGAGGATTGGTTGGCTATTTCGCCATGATCAAGCGAGACATCGCTTCCGCACTGGAACGCGACCCGGCAGCACGCTCTGCTTTGGAAATTTTACTGCTTTATCCTGGGCTGCACGCCGTTTGGATCCACCGCATCACCCACTGGCTTTGGATCCACAAGGCCAGATTGCCAGCTCGTTGGATTTCGCAATTGGCACGCGGGCTAACAGGCATCGAAATCCACCCTGGCGCAACCATCGGGTCCGGATTGTTTATTGACCACGGCATGGGCGTTGTGATCGGAGAAACCGCCGAAATCGGCCGAGATGTGACTCTATATCACGGCGTAACCTTGGGCGGGACCAGCCTCAATAAGGGCAAGCGTCACCCCACTATCGGTGACCGGGTGACGATTGGAGCCGGGGCAAAAGTATTGGGGAACATCCTGGTCGGTGCAGACAGTCGCATCGGTGCAAATGCTGTAGTGGTCAAACCAGTCCCTGAAAACTCGGTCGTAATCGGGGTACCTGGGCAGATTGTCAAACGTTCGCATCCTCATCTCGCCACCGACGCCCCCGACCTTAACCATAGTTCACTTCCAGATATTATCGGCGTAACTTTGAAGGAGCTGCTCGAACGGGTCGACGAGCTGGAAGACCAGATCCAGGGTCACGCCATCCAACACCCTCACCATATCCACGCCCCGGTGGTAGACGACAGCTGGGAAGGAATCGATTTTGCAATTTGACGAATGGAAGCTGACAATATTTTGCAATTGATCATTGAAGATTTATGAGATAAGATGGTGTCATGCCTAATTTGCGAGTGCCAGCCCTGATGAAATTTTATATTGAAGGCCAGACAGAAGTCCTTTTGCATGGTTTGACTGTGTCTGATGCAATCAGTGACCTTGTGACTCGTTACCCGGCCATAAAACCTCATATCATGGATAACAATGGCGACCTGCGCCGTTATATCAATTTATTTGTCAATGATACCAACATAAAAGACCTGAACGGTTTAAAAACACCTATTCAAGACAACGACAGGATTATCCTGCTTCCATCCATCTCCGGAGGATAGTGAAACTATTTTCACTATAAAACATCCCATGCTGCCAGAATTGTCCCACGAAGAAATCCTGCGTTACTCTCGCCACCTGCTCATCCCCGATGTTGGTCTGGATGGTCAACGCAAGCTCAAAGCCGCATCTGTTCTGGTCATTGGAACAGGCGGCCTCGGCTCGCCGGTCTCACTTTACCTGGCTGCTGCCGGTGTTGGTCATATTGGATTGGTTGATTATGATAGGGTAGATGAAACCAACCTACAACGGCAGATTGTGCATGGCACATCCACCGTTGGAAAATTGAAAGTGGAAAGCGCACGCACCAGGCTTCTTGATCTTAACCCAGATATTCAGGTCGATGCCATCAATGAATCATTCACTTCTGCGAACGCAATGAAAATTGCGGCTGATTTTGACATCATCGTTGATGGTACGGACAACTTCCCAACAAGGTATCTTTCGAATGATGTGGCTGTCTTTCTTGGAAAACCGAATGTTTACGGTTCGATTTTCCGGTTTGATGGACAGGCCAGCGTATTCTATGCCGAAAAAGGCCCGTGCTATCGCTGTCTCTTTCCAGAACCTCCGCCACCTGGCCTCGTGCCCACTTGCGCTGAGGGTGGCGTCCTGGGGGTTTTGCCCGGCACGATCGGCACCATCCAGGCCACGGAAACACTCAAATTGATCCTGGGCATCGGTGATTCCCTGATCGGGAGATTGCTGCTGTATAACGCACTGGATATGTCTTTCGACTTTGTAAATCTCCGGAAAAATCCAAAATGCCGGATCTGCGGTCCAAATGCCGATATCAAAGAGCTGATTGATTATGAAGAATTCTGTGGTGTTCCAGGGCACGATCACGAGGATGGTTCGGCCGGAATCGATTGGGACATTGATGCGCTTGAACTCTCAAAATCCCTGCAGAAATCCATCCCGCCGATCCTTCTTGATGTGCGCGAACCACACGAGCTGAATATTTCGGCACTGCCCGGAGCGATCAATATCCCACTGGGCTCTCTAGCCGCCCGGCTTTCCGAGCTTGATTCTGCTAAAGACATGGTTGTTTTCTGCAAAGGCGGCACCCGCTCAGCCCGCGCCCTGGAGCTGTTGATCAGTGCAGGCTTCAAACGAATTAAGAACCTGAAGGGCGGCATCAACACCTGGGCCAGAGATGTTGACAAGAACCTACCTATATATTAAGAATTCAATTTTCCTAAAGATTACGAATATGACCATAATATTACAGTTAGTCCAAAATGGCCTTGACATCATCGCCAATTGCGTTTATAAACGTGCCATCATGGTAACAGCAATAACCACACCTGTAGTTTTTGAGGCCAACGCTAAGCGCATGCCCACATCCAGATCTTCAAAGATCGGATTCGTGGGCCGCTTTTGGTTAAACAGGTAAAAGTAAAACAACGGACGCTTAGACGTCTGTTCTGTCCCTGTAACCAACGCGCTCTCCGACTTCGGAGAGCGCGTTTTTATTTTGTCGGCCCAGGAGAGAAATATGGTAGAAATTTTGGATACAACCCTGCGAGAAGGTGAACAAACGCCGTACGTCAACTTTACGCTTGCAGAAAAGTTGGAAATTGCGCGCATGCTTGATCACATCGGCGTCGAGATGATCGAGGCCGGTGATCCAAGTGTCTCGCCAAGTATTGCGGTTGCTGTGCAAAAAATTGCCGCGCTGAATTTAAAAGCAGAAATTGTAGCGCACTCAATTGCGTCAAAGAATAGCATCGATAAGGCCAAAGCCTGTGGCGCTGACCGAGTGGCGATCTTCTATGCCACTTCAAAGATCCATCTGGATGCGAAACTGCACAAATCGCAAGATGAAGCCGTCGCCATCATTTGTGATCATATTGCCTATGCGCGCAGTCTTGGATTAAAAGTACGCTATACACCCGAAGATGCCACCCGCACGGATTTCGAATTTTTAGTTAAGGTCTGCAACGCAGCCATCCAGTCCGGCGCCGATCGGATCAGTTTTGCCGATACCCTCGGAATCATGCAGCCGCACATTATGTTTGACCGGGTCAGCGCACTCCGTGAGCAATTACAACCATGCAAGATTGACCTGCACTGTCACAACGATTATGGACTGGCCCTGGCAAATGCCATGGCCGGAATTCGGGCCGGGGCAGATTGTATCCATACCACAGTGAATGGCCTGGGTGAGCGCACGGGCATCCCCGATCTGGCGGAGACGATCATCGCCTTCCACAACCTGGAAACTGTTGAGCAGTACAACATTCAACCATTAGTGCCGATCTCGAACTATCTCGAAAAAGTGTCTGGATTTTTTCTGGCACCCAATAAACCCATCACCGGCCAGAATGCTTTCTCGCACAAAAGCGGCGTCCATACCAATGGAGTGCTCAAAGACTCTCGCACGTACGAACCCTTCGACCCTGCCATGCTGGGGCGAGAAAGAAAAATTATCATCGACAAATACACCGGCAAAAGTGCTGTTGCTTCACGCCTGGATGAATATGGCATAGAGGTAAGCATGGCCGAATTGGAAGTGATCGTCTCGCGCATTAAGAACCTTGGCGATAACCGCAAACAGCTTTTTGATGCCGATATTATCGAAATTGCTGAGCAGGTTACAGGACGTGAAATTGATGTTATTCCGCATGACATCAACGCCCTGGTCATGCTGGAAGTTGAATCACATACTTATACAACCGCAGTAGTGCGCCGTCTGCGCAGCTTCAAAGATGTCAGCAATGTTTTTGAAATAACCGGCGAGTACGATATCAGCGCCTTTGTAAATGTTGAAAATGTGATGGCTCTCAACAACTTGATTGAAGAATTGCGCTCAGTTACAGGCGTCAAACGCACCGAAACGCAAGTCATCCTGAAAAAATATTCTGGTATTAGCAATGGAGGCAATAATGGGAACCTTAGTTGAAGAGATTTTCTCACGCAAAATGGGAAGGGAAGTGCGCGCGGGCGAGATTGTGCTTGTGGACGTGGACTACATCATGAGCCACGACAACACTACTCCGCTGGCCATTAAAGCCTTTCGAGAAATTGGTAAACCGATCCATGACAAAAGCAAAATCGTCATCCATTTCGATCATGCCTATCCTGCTCCAAACCTGCTGGCGGCCGAAGCCCAGAAAAAAGGCCTGGACTTCATGAAGGAACAGCAGATTACTCAGTTTTATCATCAGGGTGTTTGCCATCAGGTCATGATTGAAGAAGGTTATATCACTCCCGGCGCAATTGTTATTGGCGCGGATTCACATTCAAATACCTATGGTGCTCTGGGAGCTTTTGGGGCCGGACTCGGTTCTACCGAAATTGGCGTTGCGTGGGTGACCGGCAAATGCTGGTTCAAAATTCCTGAGACCATCAGAATTGAAATGAATGGCACCACGCAGGCGGGCGTTTTCGCAAAAGACGTGATGATTTACATTGCGGGGAAGCTGGGCATGGACGGCGGCACATACCGTTCAGTGGAATTCGGTGGCGAATATATCGAGCAACTCCCCATGCACGAACGCATCATTTTCTCGAATATGTCGACAGAAATTGGCGCAAAATGTGGATTGATCGCCGCCGACCAGACCACTCTCGATTACCTAGATGTCGAAACCAGTGCGCGGGGCAGCTTCGATCAACTCCGCCCCGTCAATCCGCACTATGAGACGGTCGTAGAGATCGATGTCACCACAATCGAACCACAGGTAGCCTGCCACCCGGATGTCGATAACGCGAAAGCGCTCCGCGAAGTCGAAGGGCTGGCAATCGACGAAGTTTACATCGGCACTTGCACCAATTCGCGCTACGAAGACCTGGAAATTGTGGCCCGCATATTGAAGGGCAAGACTGTTCACCCACATACGCGCGTCATCGTAACCCCGGCCAGCGCGAAGATATATAAAAAAGCCATGCAAAACGGCCTGATTGAAATTCTAATGGATGCTGGCTGCACAGTGACCGGAACCGGCTGCGGGGCTTGCATTGGACGCCACGGTGGGATTCTTGCTCCCGGTGAGCGCGCCCTGACAACTATGAATCGCAACTTCATCGGTCGCATGGGCAGCCCACTTTCAGAAATTTACCTGGCCAGCCCGGCATCTGCCGCAGCCGCAGCCCTAACCGGTAAAATCACCGACCCCCGGCCCTACCTGGCCTGAACAACCATTAGCACACAAGGAGTTAACCATGGGAAAAGCCTGGACATTTGGAGAAAATATGAACACGGACGAGATCATCCCCGGCCGTTATAACATCACGATTGACCCGCTCGAACTCGCCAAAAACGTCTTTTGCGAGGTAAAACCTGATTATGCACCCAATGTCAAACCCGGGGACGTAATCGTTGGTGGGCAAAACTTTGGCTGTGGCTCATCCCGCGAACACGCACCGATCGCCATCAAAGGCTCGCAAGCCAAATGCATCATCGCGCCATCTTTCGCGCGTATCTTTTTCCGTAACGCTATCAACATCGGACTGCCCATCCTGGAATGTCCGGAAGCCTCCGCGGATATCGCCGAAGGCGATGATATCGATGTCGATCTTGCCAGTGGACAGATCCACAACCTGACAAACGGGCACAACTACCAGGCGCGCCCACTGCCAACTTTTGTGATCAAAATTGCGGATGCCGGCGGAATTGTCAATTTTCTAAAAAACCACGATATTCAAGAACTGATGGCCTGAACAAGATGACATATCAAATTTGCCTGCTCCCTGGCGACGGAATCGGTCCTGAAGTAATCGACAGCGCCAAGCAAGTCTTGACGGCGATGCAAATCGACCTGGAATTTTCAAAGGCCGACATCGGTTATGGGGCGTATCAACAACTGGGCACACCCTTGCCGCCAGCCACTCTGGAGGCCATTCGAGCCGCACACGCGACTTTATTGGGTGCCGTGACCACGCCACCCAATATCCCTGGCTATTTCTCGCCGGTTGTCCGAATGCGACAGGAACTTGATCTATACGCCAACTTGCGACCGTGTCGTTCCATCAGCCACCCATCATCGCGCCCCGGCATTGATCTGTTGATCGTTCGTGAAAATACCGAAGGGCTTTACTCCGGCATCGAACGACTGGAAGATAACGGCAACCGGGCCATCACAGAACGGGTCATCACCCGGCATGGCTCGGAACGCATCGCCCGTAAAGCCTTCGATCTGGCACGCCAGAACGGGCGAAAAAGCGTGCACATCGTGCACAAGGCCAATGTCTTGCGCCTAACCTGCGGGTTATTCCGCCAGGTGGCTCTGGAAGTTGCCAGCGAATACCCCGAAATCAACACACAGGAATTATTGGTGGACGCCTGTGCCATGGAGCTGGTACGCGCACCAGAACAGTTTGAAGTGATCGTGACCACCAATCTCTTCGGCGATATCCTCAGCGATGAAGCTTGCATGTTCGTTGGAGGGCTGGGTGTTGCAGCCTCTGGCAATATCGGATTGGAAGCCGCGGTATTCGAACCTGTACACGGCAGCGCTCCCACTCTGGTTGGAAAAAATAGCGCCAACCCGACCGCCACCTTCCTGGCCGCAGCCATGCTCCTGGAATATCTGGGTGAACAAGCTCA
>CAINXK010000203.1 GCA_903854805.1 uncultured Anaerolineae bacterium | reverse complement strand
ATTTTGAAATCTGGCCTGGTAGGGACCAACCCGTTCAGCACGCATGGGGCGTTGTTGGCGGATATTCAAAAGGGGATTTTTGGCCATTCAGCCAGTTTGCAGTCGGGTGACTTTCAGGTGGCGGCCTCTAAAATTGGGGCTGGGTCATTTGCTGCAGTGAGCGCGGCGCCGGGCTGGTATCAGTTGGTGTTGGCGCCGGTTAATTTCACTTATATTAACTGATGTTACGCAGCCTTGAGAGTTTGCAACTCATCGAAAGCCACGCGAATAGCCTTGAGATATAAATGTGCCCGCAATGCAAAATGATTGAGATGTCGCTTGATTGACAGGCACTCCAATTTGAAAACAGCGTACAAAACGGCAAAGACATGGTTATTTTGAGTGACTACCGTTCGAACTGGTGCCTTGCCCAGAGATGCATTTTGCTTGAGCGATTTATGGAAGACTTCCACCGGCCATCGTTTTTGATAGGTCGCTAGAATTTGTCCTCGTTTCACCGTTGTATCACTGCAAGCAAGATGGAGGATGCCAGTGCTACCATCTTTGTTCACAAAAACTTGGCGCACCAAGCTCATAGGAAAAGGCACGTCTTTGAGCCAACCTACAAACAATGTCTCTTCTTGCCACGTCAATTCATCAATCGGTGTGAAACGATTAGCTTGATGATCTTCTTCGCTCACGGCCGCCAACCGATTACTCTTTAGAGCGCAAATAAAATCTTTCACCAAGTCTTTTTTGATGTAACACATGTTTTCCTTTGAGGAAAACCAGGTGTCGAACAAAACAAAGCAATATTTCAGTTTATTTTGTACACACACCAACAGCATGTTGCGCATCAATTCATTTTTTGTGTATAGGCTGGCACGTTTTAGCTTGCGAGTCTTCAAGTCACAATACTGTACTGGCTTTTTGATCAATTCAAATGCCACCGGAATACTGATATTATTGACATAATACAAGCAGTTGAGCAGATTGAACCCTTGAACTGCACGGCCTTTTGTATGATCGTAATGCCAACACATCACTTCGTTTTCATCGGTGTACGGTTTTTCCTGGATCGTGTCATCCGAAATCAGAATACCATCATCTTGTTCTACTTCTCGAACTGTCGGTTTCACCAAAGTCCACAAGTCTTTTGATGTGAATTCTTTTTCCGACATATAACGTGTAACTTGGTCATGAGTTACTTGTCCTTCTACCATTCGTGAAAGACCAGTAGCTGTTGCATAACCAAATGTGCTGAGCAAATAATCTGTGTAAAGTTCCAAATATTCTTTGTTCATACTCAAATCTTACCCGGATTTTGAGCTTCGTGCGTAACATCAGTTATTAATGGGCGACAACAATAATTCTTACATTTTCGGAAGGCATATTAGTACTTTTGGATGTCGTTCAGTTTCGCAATTCATGACATCATTAAAGAAAGCGAGGTTACTGATGTCTATCCAAAAAATCCTGTTTTCCCTGAGTATTTTAGCGTTCGGCCTGGGCGCTTGCCAGGCTGCCGTACCCGCAGCCAGCCAACAAGTAGTTGAAACAATCAACACCATCTCAACCAGTATACCTACCCGGCTGCCAGCTGCCACTCAAACCAACAGCGCACCAGAACCATCCGCTACTGCCATCCCGGAACCTACCCATTCCGCGCCCATAACCATTGGCCCAAACCCGGAGAATATCCCGGATGGCTACAATCCGCTGACTGGATTACCGGTTGCAGACCCAGCCTTGTTGGAACTGCCAGCTGTGCTGATCTCAATTACAAATTTTCCGCCATCAGCACGCCCGCAGGCCGGGTTATCATTCTCGCCATGGGTATATGAGATTTATATTGCCGAGGGCATGACGCGTTACCTTGCGACTTATTATGGAGAATTTCCGAAGATCGTGAGCAGCGGCGACTTTTCAGCTACTGCCCAACTGGCCACTAATGCTCAGGTTGGCCCCGTACGGTCAGGTCGCCTGCCTTATGTTTATATTCGCGATTTTTTCCAGGATTCGTGCCTGATCTATGCCAGCGCAACCGAACAAATCCGCGCCAGGCTGCGGGGTTGCGCCATGGTCTTTGGAAATGATGCCAATGACATCAACAGTGCCATGCTCGATGTAACACGTTTACAAAAAATTGCTGAGCAAAACCAACGCACCGATGAACAATTCAATTACAGTGGTAATCAGTTTACAGAAAGACCGCAAACCCAAGGCGCACCTGCCGAGCAGATCGACATATATTACAGTTACCTGAACCAAGGGCGCTGGCAATATGATACAGGCACAGGCACCTATTTGAAATTCGATGATCATGCTGATGGCTCCGGAAATTTCACCCCAGCCAACGACCGGCTGACTGGCGAACAGCTAGCCTTCTCAAACGTGGTTGTACTCTTCACCGACCACACGGTATTAAATCCTTATATCATCGATGTCCGTATGGGACCGGGAGAAAAAGGCAAAGCCACCATCTTCCGTGACGGTCAAAAATTTGAGGCTGTCTGGTCGACCGTGGCTGGCGAATACGAACAATCCACCGGGCTGCGCCGCCCGCTTCGCTTTGAAGATGCCAATGGCAATCCTTTTTCACTCAAACCCGGACATACCTGGGTGCACATCGTCACCCGCCCATCTGAAGTACAGGATAAGGGGCCAGGGCAATGGAAGCTGCGTTTTTATGCCCCAGCTGGAGCCAAATAAGGGAAGTCGCCGCTCTCCACACAAGGAGAGCGGTTTTTCTTTATAATAGAGCCATGAAAAGATTGCTCCTGATCCGAGTTATTTTAATTTTGGTAATATCAGGCTGTGTGCCGGTCGGCCAGAGCCCGGCAGGTTCCGTCACCGCAACTGGAAGGCCGCCAACCATCCAAGCTCGATCCACACTCGTAGAAACCACCCCAACATCTACCGCAAGCCCCACACCATCACCGCAAGCGCGCCTGACGACACAACCCGCCGGGCCGGATGCAGAAAATTTCGCGACAGGCACCAACCCACTGACCGGGCTGCGTCTGCAAGAAACATCCATGCTAGACCTGCCCGCCGTCTTGGTATCGATCAGCAATATGCCACCCACCGCCCGCCCACAAGCCGGATTAAGTTTTGCGCCTTGGATTTACGAATTGTTTATCGGCGAAGGCACCACGCGCTTTATGAGCGTCTTTTATGGCGACCTGCCGCGGCGGATCCCAAATGACTTGGGAGACTGCGCCGTAAATACGAAGATTTTTCAACCAGGTAGCGATCAGGGTTCCAGTAAAAAATTAGAAACCTGGATCGGCAAGCGTATCTGGTTGGATGAGAACAAAGATGGCGTTCAAGACCCATGGGAAGCCGGACTGGGAGGGGTTTGCATTAGCCTGGTTGAGACGACCAGCAGCATTGAAAAATCCCGCACAAGCACTGATTCAAATGGGTATTATGCCCTGGATGCAACTGGTTTGCAGGTGGGTAAAAGCTATACACTCACAATTACACACCCAGCAGCTTTCCAATTCTCGCTACAGGATGTGGGTAACGATGACCAGGATAGCGATGCAAACCCTGTGACCGGGGAAATCCATTTCGATTATGCTGGAAAAACAGACAGCAGTCTGGATGCGGGTCTGGTACTGGTCAAGCCAGGTCCTACGGTTTATTCCCCATCCGAGATTGCCGCACAACGCACATACGTCGGACCAATTCGTTCTGGACGACTGACCTACAATGATTTTGCGCAAATGTTCCCGGCAGGCTGCCTGGTTTATGCCAGCGCTGGTGATGGTATCCGCCAGCAATTGGATGGCTGTGAGATCATATTTGGTGAACAACCCGGTGTAAGCCCAAACACAGCTCTACTTGATGTAACCCACTTGAAAGAACTGGCCCAAAAAAGCAAGATCGCCAACCAGCCGGTCAATTACTCGGGTCACCTGTTCGATACCACTCCACCCGCCGGTGGCCGGCCGGCTAGCTCATTATGGACCTATTTTCACGCTTTTTCGCAGTCATCCTGGCTGTATGACCCGCTATCCGGCAGCTACCTGCGCCAGACTGATGACGGCGATGGAAAGGGTATCTTCCACACAGATACAGACCGGCTAACTGGAAGACAGCTGGCCTTCGAAAACGTGATCATCATCATGGCCAATTACCAGATCTTCCGACATGGACAATATGATATTGATCTGTGCTGTGGGTTTGAAGGTTACGCATTCTTATTCCGCGATGGGCAAATGTATAGGATCCGCTGGTCAACAAATAACCGAAAATGGGAGCAAAGCACAGGTCTGCTGCGCCCGCTGCACTTCACTGGAGCAGACAAACAAGCTTTCGCGCTCAAACCAGGTCGGACATGGGTAAGCATTATGACAATCAACTCGGTGTTAAAAGATCTGCAGAAAGGCCAATGGCAGGCGCTTTTTGCCATGCCAGACGATTTGGCACCGGTCAAATGATTAAAAAAACCAGCCGATCACAAATACCATGAAGAATCGATTTACAAATTCGCTAAAAAATCTTTGTCTTTTAACAACCCCGAAGGGAGGTTTTGCATGCATGCAATGGTTACAAGTCTGAAAGATCTTTTTGAGCAAAACGCAAACCCCGAACAAGCCGGACCCATGGCAGCTTATATGCGCAACCAGTTTT
>CAINXK010000202.1 GCA_903854805.1 uncultured Anaerolineae bacterium | reverse complement strand
TGGTTCTTGCACGGGACGATAGTCCTGGTTCTTGCACGGGACGATAGTCCTGGTTCTTGCACGGGACGATAGTCCTGGTTCTTGCACGGGACGATAGTCCTGGTTCTTGCACGGGACAGACAATATCCGGAGCCTTGAAACACACATTCTGACGCAGATGATCACAGAGCGTTTGCCCAACCCACTGCAAGACTTTTTGGGATAGCATCTCCAAACAATGGCTCTCATCCGATTAGGGGAGACAGTAAATCACCGCTATTCTGGCGCATCAACTATATTACAACCTGCTGCTTTCACGTTTTACTCACTTGAGGTTTGCATATCAATACCAGCAGATCAAGCCGGACAAGGCACGCTCTGCTGGTTGATTTCAGCCTCAAAAACCCTTAAGAATGAGAACAATGATCATCTTGGGTTGATAGCACGGCAAGTTACGGGTCAGAGTGCGTATATATGATCTGAGTGGAACCAGCGGCAGGCGGCCACATCGTGAGTGTATCGCCCTCGCAGGTGTAGCGGGTGGGAGTGCCTGATGAGACCGGGAAGTCTTCAAGCCTGAAGGGAATGGTGGTTGATCCCATGGATGGAATTTTCACGGTGACCAAAATATTTGCGGCTTCGGTTAAGCCAGACAGAGAAGAACCATCCGCTGTATATGGTCCGCTGGCGAATCCTTCGAATGTCACAAACACTTCAGCGCTCGCGACGCCGCCCACTCCTGTCTCATGTACAATCAGATTTTCGAATCCACCAGACCCAATGCCGTCTGCCCCGAACTGCATGAACATGGTTCCCGTAACGCTCTCCACCGTTGGCCCATCCTCGCTACCCGCTTTTGCAACCGACTGCATATACGAGACAACACTGTCATTCGTCGCCTCCCATCTGCCAACCAGGCATTTGTCACATGGGTCTGGTGTAACCGAAGTAATGGAAATGGTCTCCTTGGGCTCTTCACTGGGGTTGGTTGTAATAACATATCCGCTATACACCAGCTCCTCGCATTTGCCCGCAGCTATCGCTGGGAATGCTTTCCACTCTCCCCTTGACCCATGGGGGTGCCATGCCGAACGCCCCACACCACCCGAGATCACTTCAACCGTAAAGCTTTTTTCGCTGGGAAAGTTAGCCAGATAGCGGGCGACGACAAAGGATTTTCCAGAAAAATCCTGGCTTTCGACACCAGAAAAAAAAGCTTGATCTGTGAAGTCTTCCGGAATATCATCCGGAATATAAATCACACTCCCGTCGGTATCCTTAAGCGTATTCTCCATAATTGTGCGCGTAAACTCCTCGAAGGTATCATCTATACCAGGAACGGCAGCCAACGCTGCCCGCTGGGCAGCCCGGCCGGGTGTGGTAGGCATGCTCTGCAACATGGCAATCACACCCGAGGAGCCTATGCGGTTGCCGAGGAACTGAAAGAAAGCGAAATTCTCATACTCCATGCCAATCAGCGATATGGTGGTAGATTTATGTGCGAATCTAGAACTATATTGATGCTCAGCATTCGCTGACGGGTAAACTACGTTGCTGAAATATTCAGCCATACCTTCCGACCACCATTTAGAGGCAGTTCCCGACCCGAGGTATTGCCGCTCCAAGTTCCAGGCCGTGAAACAATGGGCGATCTCATGCGCTATTAGCTGATTGAATTTAATATTAACGCTGCCGATTATTGCAGAAGGATGGATGATGATCGGGCATGATTCACCTTCACCAAAGTGGTAATAATAAGTTAACGCATCAAATACCCCATCCAAGGGGGAGAAAACAATAGATATCGGTTTGACAATCGTAAATAAAGGTTTGTACGTGTTAATCGAATCCCGAAGAGCATCCAGCGCTGCTCGATAATAGGGCTCACGGCTGGCATCCCCGCGCCAGGCCAGTGGGTAATAGACCAGGTATGGCTGCCCAGCGACAGGTTCACCAAACATGAAACATGGGAACGACGGTAATCTTGGATCTGGGAAGCCGTTCACCCACAAATCTTTACACTCTTGTTCGGTCTGGTAGCTTCTATCAGTTGTGAAAGCAACCGTTTTATCTTGCTGTGCCTCAGCTGCCAACCTGTCGCTGCCGCCCCGGAGCATGGCCTGCTCCTCCGGGATCGAAAACCGATCGAGCGATTCCTGAGTAGGAACGAGCAGGTTGATCAGGCGGGTGATCTCGTCCTTTGTAGTTTGATCGCTTCCGGTCTGAAGATAATTATCAGCCAACTGTAGAATGCCAGTCCCCTCAGCGTTAAAGACGCCCTGTTCCAAACCAACATCACTGGCATGGATCTCCCCGGCAAACATCTTGAGTATCGTCACCAGTCCCACTTCCAGAGTCCACGCGCCAGATGCTAACTTATTCTCCATGAGATCGGAATAACTGGAGGGCAACGGTTCAGGAATAGCAGTTGGGGTCATTTCGACAGGCGCAGGGAGCGTAGGCAGGATGACAGCATTGGACAGTGCTGTTGGGGTTGTGAAATTAGAAACCGGCGCTTTTTTTCCAAGATTACAGGCCAGGCTGGTTACAAGAATGATAACCAGTGCAATATATATAGAGTTTTGCTTTTTCATTTTTTCCTCTTTACCTGGTCGAATATGGAATTCTTTTTAAATGAAAAGAACTATATTTCACTTGAAGGACAATACACCCGAATGGACTTTTAGTCCAGAAGTCCAGAGGGCATCCGGTCAAAGCTGGAATACTGTCGCCTTGGGTTTTCGATCTCCACCGAGCCGCTTCATTGCGAAATCCCCAATCACAGCACAGGGATCCTAATATCTTGCTCACAATAACACAACCGTGGAACGAGGACAAATTCTAGCCACCCATCAAAAACGATGACCGGTGGAAGTCTTCCTTAATGCTCTCCAACAAAATGCTGCCCTGGGTAAAGCACCCGTTCAGTGGATTTTCACTCAAAAAACACATATTTTCAGTCTTACACTGTTTTTCTGTCAACGACAATTAGAAATGGACTTGGCGACAATTAGAAATGCCCATTTGGGTGGCACCCTGTAAGGGGTGGAGTGGCCGGTTATAGTGGGGCCACCACTAACGGTTCCGGGGGTTGTTCGTGAATACGCTGGGCGGCT
>CAINXK010000201.1 GCA_903854805.1 uncultured Anaerolineae bacterium | reverse complement strand
TGTGGCAAATTGAGGGGCGTGGTTCGGTTGAATTTGATGATCGCTTGCGGCTGGATATTGCTTATATCGAGAGGCGCGGCTTGTGGTTCGATATCGTGATTTTATTAAAAACAGTTGGGGCTGTTTTCAAACAACGGGGCGCCGTCTAGTACAAACTAATTGTCTAAATGACCAAGCTGTAAAACATCTGTGCAGAAATATGAACTCGATCTGGCGATTTATTTCCGGAAAAGAGTATTTGTCTTGCCTGGATATATGACAAATACTATCTTGTATGGTATAAATTGTTGGCGATCTGTACCAGTATAGATGTTCTTTTGATCTTATGCTGTTCCAAATAAAAGTACAGTAGACTTTTTTTTTTTGAACGGTTATAATGTTGACTATCGAACTCTGAATATTTATTAATTTTCTCGATTACTTTTCAAGGAGTAGGAACATGGAAGTACGTCTTTATTTGCAAATGTTGCTGCGTAGTTGGTGGTTGATTGTACTGGTTGCTTTGGTAGCTGTAACAGCCTCGCTTGGGGCGTCCTTTATGGCAGTGCCTCAGTACGAGGCAACCGCGCGCTTTATTCTTAACCCAAGCGCCGCCATAACTACCAGTGCTGATATTGTTCGTAGTCTGGATACGCTCGATCGCCCATCTGTTGCGGCGACATATGTGGAAGTTATGAACAGCCAGAAAATTTTTACTGATGCAGTCGTCGGGCTGAAGTTAAATCCGGCTGACCCGGGTCTGGCGAAGTATACCGTTCTGGCCGTTGCCCTTCCATCTTCGAGCGTTCTGCAATTAAGTGTGTTGGGTCCCAACCCCACTGCTGCGGCCGAATTTGCCAATGCAATTGGCAACCAGTCGATCAGTTATGCTAGACGGGTTAATTCAGTTTACAACATGGAATTTTTGGATATTGCAGTTCCACCTATCGAACCCATCAGTCCGCAGCCACTGCGCGACGCCGGTCTTGCGCTGGTTTTGGGTGCTGTAGCAGGGGCTATTCTGGCGATTTTGAGCGAGCAAATTCGCATGCCGATCGAGGCGCTTCGCCGTCGAAACCTGGTGGATCAGACGTCATCTGCTTTTAATCGCCGCCATTTCGAGAATAAGTTGGAGGAAGAACAAGCTCGTAGCCAGGCAGGTAATACAGCTCTGGGTTTGATCCGGTTGGAAGGTCTGTTTGGGCTGACTGAGTCACTGCCTTCAATTTTAGTGCAGCATGTTTTTCATGAAGTGACCCGACGTTTACGAAATGAATTGCGCGGAAATGACATTGTCGGCCGTTGGGGTGAGATCGAATTTGCAGTCATGCTGCCTTCCACGCCTTCTGCTGCTGCTGAAAGGACCTTCGAACGTATTCGCCTATCACTTTCGCAGCCGATCTTTATCAGTCAGACCAAGGAATCGATTCAGCTTCAGCCTATCATTGGAATAATTGCCTGTGAATCCAGGGAACCAATTGCTAATGTGATTGACCGGGCTGAAAAGAAACTGGTCGAATCGCATCATAATCAAATGGCTACATTCTCCGGCGTAGTTTCCGGATAATAGCCAATTTGGCTTTCTATGATTGTAGATAAATTGCCTTCTTCCGTAAATCCGGTACGATCTCCTGCCAGGTGGATTGAATGGCTGCGCGTTTTGTTTGCCTTGCTGGCCATCGGCACTGGTCTGGTAATTGCCCTATCGGTTGGGGAGTTTGGCCCGTTAATTTTATTGGTCATTCCCCTTCTATTCATGCTGCTGCTTGCGTTGGGCCAACCTCAACTCGGGTTGGTTGGGCTGATCATCATAACCTTTACGCAGCTTTCCAATGTTGGGATCATTTATCATGGTTTACCATCCATGGCCCAACCTTTGGCTGCCTTATTGATTTTGCTTATTATTGTACGTTTTGCATTATTCGGAGAGCGTCCTGAAGGCTGGCTACGTGCCGGGCCATTGCTGTTGATTTATGCCCTAGTCTGGTTTGCTGCGCTACTGCATGCCGGCAATTTTCAAGCTGCCAGTGCAGCTTTTATCGGTTTCGTTAAAGATGCGTTGGGCGCAGTGATCGTTATATTCTTTATCCAAAAGCCGGCATCATTTAAGGGTGCAGTTTGGGCAGTGATTTTTGCAGGTCTCTTGATGGGAGCTGTTTGCGTATTCCAAACGCTCACAGGGACGTTTGCCAATAATTATTTTGGATTTGGAGGTTGGCAGCTACAAAATTCTGGAGCAGTAACCAATCATCGTCTGACCGGACCATATACTAATCCAAATGCTTTTGCCCAGGTCCTGGTTTTTATTGTCCCATTGACCATTGATCGTTTATGGCATGAACGCAACCTTACACTGCGTGTTTTTGCGGGGGCAGCTGCTTTAGTAAGTATTCTAACGGTTATTTTCACGTATTCACGCGGTGGACTTCTGGCGTTGGTATTTACCATTGGTCTGTTAGTTGCTTTGCGTCGTCCAAACTTCCTGTTTTTACTGCTAACTGTCTTTTTGGCGATTGGTGTTATTCAGTTCCTGCCTACTACATATAACTCCCGTATTCTGACCCTGCTTCAATTTACAGATGTTCAGGGAGGTCAGTTATCAGATAAATCCTTCCGTGGGCGTACAAGCGAAAATACAGCTGCATGGCGTATGTTTCTTGATAATCCGCTGCTTGGGGTTGGGTTGGGTAACTTTAGCGTCAACTACCAGGATTACTCCCGTACCATTGGTCTTGATACTCGTCGTGACCAGAGAAGCCCTGCAAGCCTTTACATGGAGTTGTTATCAGAGCAGGGGTTTGTGGGAACAGTCATCTTTTTCTGGTTGATGGCGATGATTTTCCGCGAGTTGAATTTTTCCTGGAAAAATTTTATTCAATCTGGTTTAACCGATGAAGGCTATATGATTCTTGCGATTACGGCAGGTTTTGCCGGGTATTTGTTTGCTGGAATTACAAAAAACAGCGCGTATTCAAATGTATTCTGGGTGATTGTTGGAATTGCGATGGCATCCGGGCAAGTTGCGCATAGTAGTCGTTTGAAGGCTGAAGAATTATCCGGCAATCAGCCGGGGTATGACGTTTAAGAATGGAAGATCAGACACCACATTTTGCGCGGGCGGCCATTCATGGAACAGCCTGGCGGTACCTGGCTTTTTTTAGCGGAAAGCTGATGTTGTTTATCAGTACGGTTGTTTTGGCGCGTTTATTGAGCAAGGATGATTTTGGCGTCGTCGGTTTTGCCGTCACAACCATCGGTTTTCTGGATGTGATGAGTGATCTGGGTGTTACCCCGGCACTCATTTACCATCCAGAAGACGAAGACACATCTGTGACTGCTTTTTGGCTGGGTTTGTTCATCGGGGTTTTCTTATTCGTGATTACCTGGGTTGCGGCTCCACTGGTTGGGTTCTTTTTTAATGACCCTCGCGCAATCGCTGTTACTCGGGTTCTGGCGCTCTCTTACCCGATAAATGCCATGGGATCTACCCAGCAAGCTATTCTTCAAAAGAAGCTGGCTTTTGGGCGTATCTTTATGCCAGATTTAGCCCAGGCTTTGGCCAAAGGCTTGGGATCGATCGCGTTGGCATTCCTTGGGTTAGGCGCGTGGAGCCTGATCGGAGGCCAATTAGGTGGTATGGCGACGGGTGCTGTGGTTTTTTGGGTGATTTCCCGCTGGCGTCCTTCTTTCTCGTTTAATCCGAAAATTGCACGTTCTTTGTTGAACTACGGTTTGAAAATTGTCGCTGTGGATTTGCTTGGGATTATCTTGCTCAATCTTGATTATTTATTGGTTGGTCGTTATCTGGGTGCGGTTAGTCTGGGTGTCTATACCCTGGCTTTTCGCATGCCAGATCTTATCATTCTTCAATTTGCGCGAATATTGAGCGGTGTCATCTTTCCGATCTATACACGTATGCGCGATTTGCCGGGAAGTCTGGCAAAAGGTTTTGCCATGACCACCCGCTATGTATCACTGGTTACCGTGCCACTGGGCATTGGTCTTGCGATCCTGGCAAAACCATTTATTCTGGCTGTTTTTACGGAAAAATGGAGTGAGGCAATCCCGGTTGTCCGTGCCATATCAATTTATGCGATGCTACTCTCGTTTTCATATAACGCAGGAAGTATTTATAAGGCAGAAGGCCGGCCGCAGGTCTTGACCTGGTTGGGTATAACTCGCCTGGCAATGCTTTTCCCTGCGCTTTTTTGGGCGACGACATCTTTAAATTCCATTGTTGCGGTTGGTTGGGCCCAGGCAGCTGTTGCCTTTGTAGCGGGTGTACTCAATTTATATGTTGCTGCCAGGGTATTGAATATTTCGCCGGCTGTGCTTTTTAATGCTTTACGCCCTGCCTTTTTGGCCGGCACAATTATGGCAGGCGCCGTCATCCTCGCCTTGTTCCTTTCCGAAAATATGAATGCCTGGGCCCAGCTTGGTTTGGGGACATTCTTTGGTGCGATAGTGTATCTCGGTGCGTTGTGGATCTTCCAACGCGACGTTGTGCTTGCTGTCAGTCGGCAGGTTCGCTTTGCGTTAGGCAAGGGCTAAGTATGCATATCGCTCAAATGCTTGATACCCTGGATTGGGGTGGTGCCCAAATGATGCAGTTGTTTTTGGTTGAAACACTGCAACCGCTTGGGATTGAAATGACCGTGATCAGCTTGATGCAATCATCCGATTCGCCCTTCGAAAAAAAGTTACGAGAGGCCGGAGTGGATATAGTATTTTTTCCGTTTCATCAATTATTTTCGCCAGGCTCTTTTATCAAGCTCGTGAATTACTTACGACAGGAAAAGTTTGATCTGATTCATGCTTACTTGACTTATTCAAATATTGTTGGGCCACTGGCGGGCAGGTTGACTGGTACGCCAACCATTGCCTCACTCAGAAGTTCTGACTTCGAAAACAAGAGTTATACAGTGAAAAGAGCTTTTTTGGAGACTTTCACAATGCGGTTTCTGGCAACCCGCGTAATGGCCAATGGTTTGGCTGTCGAAAAATATGCCCGGCATCGTTTAAAAGATAGCCGGAATGTTGATACGATTCCCAATGCAGTCGATTTTGCGCGGGCAATTCCAGATGATGAACGTCAGCAGATCCGCAGTGAAATCACTGGTGATCTAACTCGCCCGCTGGTCTTAACGGTAGGGCGGCTTTCTGCTGCAAAAGGATTTCACGATTTGATCAAAGCATTTGCATTTGTCCATACTCAGGTTCCTGCTGCTGTGTTGGTGATTGCAGGTGGTGGCTTTCTGTTTGATGAGTTGAAATCTCATATTGAAAAGCTGGGCTTGGAAGAACAGATCATCTTGCTTGGCGCGCGCGCAGATGTGCCCCACCTTCTGGCGGCCGCAGATATTTATGTAAATTCATCGCACCGCGAAGGAACACCGGTTTCAGTATTGGAAGCCATGGCCGCAGGGTTACCAGTTGTTGCCACGCGGGTTGGAGAGAATCCATACTTATTAGATCCAGATGCAGGTTTATTGGTGGCGCCTCACCAACCACAGGCGCTGGCTGCCGCTATCATCTCTTTACTGAATTCTGAAGAACTGCGTAAAAAACTTGGTAATTCAGCGCGTGAGCGTATTCAACGGTCTTACAGCCGGGAGACCTGGCGTAAAAGTCTCCTGACATTGTATTCAGAAATAACGCCTGAAGCCAAACCGTATCTGGAATTGGTGATACAAAATTCAATTCTGACTGAGGCTGTGTAACCAAAAATGAGTGGCGTGGTTATGCTGGTGAACGAATTTCCGCCTTTGCAAGTCGGGGGAGCTGAAAGACAGGCTGAACGTCTGTCTGCCAACCTGGCAAAGCGTGGCTGGAGTGTGTGGGTACTGACGCGCCATGCACCGAATTTACCTGCCAATGAAAGCCGCCTCGGATTTAATATCATTCGCCCGGCTGCTTGGGGACCAGGAAAACTTCAGACAGTTACATTCGTGCTGGGGGCTCTCTTTGAGCTATGGCGGTTGCGTAGAAGTTACAGCCTTCTGCATGCGCACCTGGCATTTGGCCCAGCTTTTGCAGGCGTGCTTGCTGCTCATTTTTTGGGCAAACGTGTTGTGGTGAAGTTGGGCAACAGTGGTGAATTCGGCGATATTCGAGTTTCTCAAAAAACCTGGCGTGGAAAGCTGCGCCTGGCAGTTTTGCGTAGTTGGGCAGATGCCATCATTGTGTTGGATGATGCAATGCAGGTTGAAGCGCTCGCAAATGGTTTTTCCAGCGATAAAGTTAGGCGCATAGTGAATGGTATCAATACTAAGACTTTTTACCCAACTATCGCGCGGAAATCTGCCAAACAGGCCCTGAGTCTGGATGAGAAAACAGTCGTGATCTCGATTGGACGCCTTTCGGCTCAGAAATCGCTGCCAATGCTTATCCAGGCTTTTGCGGTTGCGCATTCGCAGAATCAATCTTTGCATCTTCTTATTTTGGGGGAAGGCCCAGATCGGGCAGCTCTCGAAATGCTGGTAGCTTCAACCCAAATTGGTGATTCCGTAACTTTTGCAGGAAATCAAAGCGACGTGCGCCCATATTTGGCAGCTGCCGATATATTCGTTCTGCCTTCGGCTAGCGAAGGAATTTCCAATGCATTGCTGGAAGCCATGTCTGCGGGACTGGCTTGTCTGGCTACTCCTGTGGGAGGCAACCCGCAGGTTCTTGATCAGGGTAGCTGTGGACTGCTTTTGCCCGTCGGTGATGTTCCAGCCTGGAGTCGGGCGCTTGTGGATGTCAGTTTGTCCGCTAGCTTGATGGATGGTCTGGGTAAAGCAGCGCTTAAACATGTTCGCAGCGAATATGATTTTGACGTGGTTGGAGCGCGCATGGAAAGCTTGTATGCCGATTTGCTTAATAAAGCCAACATAGGTACCAGGGACAGTGCTGAAGAACCCCTTGGGGCAGGGAAATCATGACGGACATTCACGTTCTTCAACTGATCGATGGCCTTAATTATGGTGGTGCAGAAGTCTTGCTGCGCGATCTGACCCTTGGGCTTATTCAACGCGGCTATCGAGTCACTGTTGGCTTCAGCACACCTGGTCCGCTTGTTGATGTTCTATTGCAGAGCGGTATTCAATTGACAAGGCTGCCGCGAATTGGTCGTATCGATCCATTTTTATTGTCTGGCATGCTGCGTTTGATGCGTAAAGATCCGCCGCAGGTGGTGCACACCCATTTATTCAAAAGTGACTTCCATGGGCGTCTGGCGGCTCGTTTTGCAGGCGTGCCTGTGGTCGTATCGACCCTGCACAATGCGGATGCCTGGGCCAGACGTTGGCCATTTGGGATGTTATATGGCCAGACCGCCCGTTTTGCAGATCATGTGATTGCTGTTTCCAGTGAAGTCAAGGATTACCATGTTGCGCATTCGGGCATTCCTGCCGGAAAAATTGATATCATCGACAATGGTGTCGATGTTAGAAAATATCGTGGATTGCAGGACGC
>CAINXK010000200.1 GCA_903854805.1 uncultured Anaerolineae bacterium | reverse complement strand
GACCCGAGAGCAGGAAAAGCGCGGATACCAGGACAATCAAAAGCAAAGAACCGCGAATGGGAACACCGAACCTCCAATGCCCCACCAGCAAAACCTCGAGCGTATCGAAAAGCGCCAACAAGGTATAAGGCAGGATCTTACCCAGTACCAACTCCCACGAACGGATGGGCGTGACGATCAGCTGCTCAATTGTGCCGCGCTCACGTTCACGTACCACGGCCGTGGCTGTCAGTATTGCAGTGATGGCAAATAAAATCATACCGATCACGCCTGGGATCATGAAGTAAGCCGAGACCAGGTCAGGGTTGTACCAGACCGTCGTGCGCACTTCCACCGGAGGTTGTACCTTGAAATTTTGACCACTGCGTGAAATTTTTTCAGCCAGAATACGCGTGGCATGATTTTGACCGATCAACTGGGCTGCAGAGAGAGCCGTGGATGCAACCGTGGGGTCTGAGCCATCCAACACAAAAGCCACCTGTGCAGTACCCTGTTTCAGGCGCTCCGCGTAATCCGGCGGAATAATCAAGCCGGCCCGGGCTTCACCCCGATCAATCAGCGCTTGTAATTCGCTTTCGGAACCAACCGAATAAGCAATCTTGAAATAATCGGCGGCGCGGTAAGCATCCAACAGGGCACGTGCTTCAGGCCCACGGCTCTGATCAAAAACAGCCATCGGGACGTTGCGCACATCATTGGTGGCTGCGTATCCCAGGAGGAACAACTGCACAATGGGAATAACCAGGATCAGCACCAGGGTGCGCTTATCGCGAAAGATCTGGATAAACTCTTTACGGATGATTGAGACGAGGCGAGAATTCATAAAGTCTCCGGGGTGCTCAGATTACGAACTGCGCGAAAGGAATCTCCATTCGCGGGTTGCTTAATACCATTTAAGAAAATGTCAACAAACCTATCCAGCGCAGTTTCCTGCATTTCTGGTAACAGGATGTTATTGAGCATCATATCGGTAATAAAATAGGAAACAAACATACCGATAAAGGCGCGCAGTAGCAGTGGCTGTGGTATGGAACGCATTTCGGGCTGAAAAAACGCCATTCTCCTGGCAATCGCCATAACATCCGGGAAAATCTTCTCGAATAAAAGCGGAGCATGCTGCCCTTTGAACTCCACCATTTCAATTAACATCAAATTCAGAAATTCCGGGTGCTTGCTAAGCTCAGCAATCATGATGTGCGCCGCATTCCGAATATATTCATCAAGCGTCTCGCCCTTAGCATTCTCGAGCAAGGGCAAAACCGTGTAAACCGGATGGCGTTTCAACACGATCGCTTCAAAAATATCTTCCTTCGATGAAAAATGATTGTAAATACCTCCAAGTGCCAACCCGGCACTTTCGGCAATCTGGCGCATGGAAGTGGCGGCATAGCCCTGCGAAGCAAACAGGCCATAAGCCGAATCCAGGATGGCGCGGGAGGTACGATCAGATTTGGAGGGCAAGGTGATATCGGTCATGTAGGTAAGTGAACGAACGTTCGTTTATATTTTAATCGAATTCTCCCTAATGTCAAGTTACATTATTATCCATTCCCCAGCGCAGCGCTCACTCATAACACCTACTTCCAGCACCTTCGTCTTTCAATGAGGCAATAAGCCTTTTGTCTTACCCAGGGCTCTTTTTTCCCGCTGCCTGACCCAAGATTGCCAAAACCAGAAACACGGCTTCGCAGCCCACTCCGAAAATGTATAAATTTCTTTTAGTAATGCGGATTAAACAACTGTCTGAAGAGGTACAGCCCGATAGTTCCAGGCAGGCAAGAAATCATCGTAGATGATACGCATATTCTGCCTGAAATCGTCAGCTATCTTTCTGCCGATTTGGTAAACGGTATCGACAATT
>CAINXK010000199.1 GCA_903854805.1 uncultured Anaerolineae bacterium | reverse complement strand
TGGCAACTGGAACCACGCAATAAAGTTTTTCCTGATATCGTTTTTCCGATGTATACGCTCTCCGAGTTATCTGAAACACAATTTAATAATTTTACCGAAGGATCAATTACCCAATCTGTGCCTCTTGAAAACGCAGAAACCGTTGAAGATAAGAATGAATTCTTCCTTGAGAAATATTTGGAAGATTTTATTGTCAACAACTTTCCAACAATTTTCAAGGGCGCGCTGGAAATTTATCAGGACGGAGATGGCAGCGATGGTCAGCAATATGGGACAGACATCGGTCCGATCGACATTTTAGCCTTTGAGCCAAAAACCAAATCGTTTGTGGTGATTGAACTTAAGAAGGGACGCCCATCTGACCAGGTCATTGGGCAGATCCTGCGGTATATGGGATGGGTCAAGCAAAACTTATGTACAGACGGACAAAAAGTGAGGGGCCTGATTATTTGTCGCGACCCAGACCCCAAACTTACTTATGCACTCGAAATGACCAATAACATCGACATTCGTTATTACAGCGTTTCTTTCAAGTTACGGGAAACTCCGTAAAAAGGTTTTATCCCGGTCAATGCTTCCCGGATATGGGTTAACCTATTTGTTGGGAGAAAATTATTTATTCAAAGCCCTGTAAGGCATCATCAGAAAAGGAAGAACATCGAAAAGAGTGAAGAACCGGGCATTCTCATTCAAGTTGATCTTTTCAGGTGGAAAGATATGCGAAATCATGCTCTCCACGAAATGGCCAAGATAGAAGAAGGAATTGATGTGACATGGGAAGAGCGGATGAAGGAATTAATCCCCGCAGCCACAGATGGTTATGCTTTGCTCAGGAAAATTGACAATCGCTGTAGTACGTTTGAAAGAAGGGCAAAGAAAAAGGCAGAAACGGGTTAATATTATTCCAAATACACCCGCTATCCCAGCTACTCACTATTTAGAAGATATAATTTCAACGTTTTCAGACTGAGGGACACCCATGCCAAACCCTTTCTTTTTTGCCGGGAAAATTACCAACATTGATCAATTTGTGGGGCGCGAACAGGAAATAAAAAAGATATTTGGTAATCTTGATATAAGCAATACCGGACAAATGCAGCATGTCTCGGTGGTTGGGGAACGCAGGATAGGGAAGTCATCCCTGCTGCACCACATCTGCCAGGTGTATGAGAACAACCTTTCCCAACATGATAAATATCGTTTTGTGTATGTGGATCTGGATCAACCCCAATGTCATACCCAGGCAGGCTTGCTGCGTTTTATCCTTGAGCAACTCAATTTAGTTTCTCCGACCCAACCAACGCTTGAAATATTTTATGAGCTGATTAAGCATAACCACGAAAACCACGGTCTATGGCCGGTCTTTTTACTGGATGAATTTGAACACCTTCCGCAGCGCGCAGAAGAGTTTTCGGATAGCTTTTATGAAACTTTTCGCAGCCTGGGAAACAATAATATCGCCGGGCTTATAACTGCAAGCCAGCATTCCTTGCAGGAACTGGCAAAACAGGGCAAACTGACTTCGCCTTTCTTTAATATCTTCCACCAGGTTGAACTGAAAGAATTCAGTAAGACAGAGGCGAATGTCTTTCTTAACCGCGGGCGAAGATGTGACCAACCTTTCAGCGAAAGTGATTGCAGTGAAATCCTCAAAATTGCCGGCAGGCGTCCCGCCCGTTTGCAACTCGTCGCCAGCCTGGTATATGATGTCAAAGCAAATGGAGAAAAGCCTGATTGGAAAAAGATAAAAACCGAAACCATCAAACAGGCGCCTTTTACAAATATTCCAACTGGTTCAGAAATTGTAAAGAAAAAGCTATCTGCTCCCTTTAGTTGGGTTTTCTGGCGCGCACCGCAGTATCTTGGCAATGCTCTCCTTGTGCTTGTTGGACGGGGTGCCCAAACCAATGAAACAACCGATCGTATCGTTGGCTATTTTATCTTTTTTGTTTTTGTGGGTGTGCTTGTTCGCTGGATCCCATGGCCGCTGGTGACTAAATATATCGATCGTTTCTCGGCGCTTTTCATCCGATGAACAATCCACGACGATACCGGAGAACAAAGTATGGATAAAAATGTTCGCTCATTACGTTTTCCCCAGGATATTTTACGCTTGGCATACTGGGTCTTTTTTAAACCCATTACGCTGCAAAACTATATAAGCAAAATTGACCCTGCACTTTCAAGAAATTCAGATCCAAGTCTACTCAGCCTTTGGAAACGGCGAAAAGAACACCCTGAATTTCTTTCATTAATATGGCTGAGCCTGTTAAATATCGTGTTTATGCCGATGCTGGCATTTCCACTCTGTTGGATATTCCAGTTAGCTGGTTACGATATAAATTGGTTCAAAGTGGCGGTAGTCGTGGCGGTAGGCGTGGCGGGAGGCGTGGCGGTAGGCGTGGCGGGAGGCGTGGCGATAGGCGTGGCGGAAGGCGTGGCGGCAGTCGTGGCGTTCGGCGTGGCGATAGGCGTGGCGTTCGGCGTGGCGGTGGTAGGCGTGGTGCTCGGCGTGGCGGTGGCAGGCGTGGCGGCAGGCGTGGCGATAGGCGTGGCGGTGGGAGGCGTGGCGGCAGGCTTGACGTTCGGCATGGCGGCAGGTGTGGCGTTCGGCGTGGCGGGAGGAGTAGCGGTAGGCGTGGCGGTAGGCGTGGTGCTCGGCGTGGTGCTCGGAAGGATGTTCGGCATGGCGGAAGGCGTGGCGGTGGTAGGCGTGGCGTTTATAATGAATTATATACGTCTGCCATTATATTTGTTCTATTCGATCTGGAGCCTGGCACAAAGCCGGAAAAATAAACATCTCAGTCTGACAGGTTCGCCGGTATTTTATGATGAACTCATCTGGTTCCCACTGCCGGGATTGGATAGTGTACTTTACAAAATCGGCAGACAAGACCGGCAGCAGGGCATGCAGGCTATCGCTTTTGTGGCAGGTTCTTTCAAACAGGGCTGGGCGGCCAGGCGTGCTTTGCTTAATTTGACCGCTTATGACGTCGAGCAATCCCATTCCCTGGCACAAATCGCGGAAATTGCGGTGAACTTATCCTGGCTGCCGGATGATGCCCGGACCAATATGCAGGAGTTATTGCTGGGGCTGGAACAGACCAGCCAACATGCCCGGGCCGCACTTGAAAGCGAAACCCTGTATAACAAACAAGAACAACTGCGCATGGGCATACAGGTAATCGGACGCATACAGAGCGGTCTGGCGTATGCCGAAAAATCAGAACTGGCGCGTCAGTTACTTCCAGCCCTGGCTAGTTGGAAAACCATTTTCTCTCAAGAACTTGTCCAGGCCATTGGGATAGAACAAATCCCGAATGTCTACCACTCCAGTACGCCTTTGATTAAAGACAGCAAGACCTTCAAAGGTCGCCTGGATCTCTTCAAATCTCTGGGAAACGAGTTGGTCAACCCTTCCGGTCAGCGTCCGGCGCTGCTGCTCTTTGGTGCGCGCCGCATGGGAAAGTCTTCCACGCTCAAGCAATTACCTGCACAACTCGGCCCACAAATCATTCCCGTAACCATCGATTTGCAATTCTCAACAGCAGTTGAAAATACCGCCAGCCTGTTGTATTTGCTGGCCCGCGAAATCATCCGCAGTGCCCGCCTTGAACGGCATCTGGTCATGCCGGAATTGAACCGCGATCAACTTGAAAATGACCCCTATCTTGTTTTTCAAGACTGGTTGGAAGCGGTTGAAAAAGTATTGGGCGATTATTATTGGATATTACTGGCGCTGGATGAATTCGAAGCCCTGGGAGAAATGCTGGAAGCCGGGCGCACCGATGAACGGATTTTTCAAACTTTGCGCGGCCTGATGCAGAACCACCCACGCATCACGGTCATGATGAGTGGTGCCCATACTCTGGAAGAACTGCCCCCATTCTGGAGTAATTACCTGATCAACACGCGTATGCTCAAGGTTGGACCCCTGGAAAACGCGGATGCACGTGAGCTTATTCTGCGCCCCATCCCGGATTTTCCCCTGACCTATGATGAGGACGCAGTCGAACTGCTAATACAAGAAACCGGCTGTCATCCCAACTGGCTGCAGTTCACCTGCCGTGAAGTGGTCGAGGCGATGAACACCGAGAAGCGCTTCCACGCCAATCGTGGTGACGTTGAGACTGCGCTGGGCAAGGTTCCACAGGTGCTGGCCGGCGATTTCAAGGACTTATGGGAAGGCCGTGACAGCAGCGACTTGATGCGCTTGATATTAAAATCAGTCGCGAGCGCCAGGCAGGAAGCTTTCCCGGAGAGTAAGATGAAGAAAATAGCAAAAGCCAACCCTGATTTCCAGAAAACGCTCGATTACATCCTGCGGCGAGATCTGCTGGTGTACGAGGAAAGCGCGTATCACTTTCGAGCCGGGTTATTAAGGCGCTGGGTTGGGAAGCAACAATAACAACATTTTCTGGCAATACCTGTCATTCCGACAAAACTTCACTTTCATATACGAAGAATTCCTGACAAATCCGGTCTCCTGGTATTTAACAGTCGGGAAGATCTAATAATATATTTCCTACGCCGGAAATATAAACCTTCCTTCTTTCGTAAGATAATTGATAAACCAACGATAAACCAGAGATGGCAATGGATATTTATTATCCATCTCTGGTTTGTTTTTTTTAATAAACAATCATGAAAAGTGGTTGGTTGTGGCGATTATAAGGGTAGGCGCTTGCAACTCAGGAAAAAACTCACCAGCCAGGCAATCTACAATATGCTTGCCGAACGAGCTAATGAGGCCGGCATTATGGAGTTCAGTCCCCAAGATCTTCGCCGACCATTCATTAGCGATCTACTGGCTGCCGGTGCGGATTTTGGTACGGTCGCAAAGTTGGCTGGCCATCAAAATATTGAGACTACTGCCCGTTATGATCGCGGACCGGATGATGCGAAACAGAAAGCGGCTGAGCTGCAAATGCCATACGGGCAGCGAGAAAGTAAGTCCCAATTTGTTGATTTACTCTCGTATCATTTTCACTAAGACTGCTCGAACTATTCGGCGATAAAGATAGCTGTGACTTTGTTGGTCATATCTTTCACACGTAATTAGGGTTAAAAATGAATTGCCTTCCAGGTGTTCATATGCAAAACTGGTCATTGTGGGATTTACCAAACTTAATTTGAGGACTTCGAAAATATACTTTTCACCCGACATATGAACAATAATTTGATCACCATACTTCAAATTTTTAATATTTACAAATGGTCCCGGAAGTCCATCGGCGGAATAAACATGGCCGGTAATGACTGAGTTTCCTTCCCAGGTCGGAAAAGCTGTACCATTAAGCCAACCGATATCCGATGTCAGCCACTTAACATCCCATTCGGCACTGGATTTCGGAACACCAACAACATTCGAAAAAATCTTCAAGGTGGGTATCTCTAGAATAACTGAACCCAAGTTGGAATATCGGGATGATGCCGATTGAGCAGGAATGAAAGATGTTTTACTTGGGGAAAATCCTGTAAACGGCAAAGTTTTATGCCTTAATCGCGAAGCCCCAACTGATATATCTAAAATAAAATCCGTCCCTTTATTTGACCCATCACCAGCGATAGGATTGCCAGCCATATCCACAATTGACGTGGTTCCACAAACAAACAGGCGGTAGTTTCCTGTTTCCAGCGGTGATGATAGTGTAATTACGGATGTAAACGTCGATGAATTGTAGGTCACACTCTTTATCGGAACTTTTACATCATCCACAACAACCCCACCTTTGCAGGAAATTGTCGTATAAACCCCATCAGCACCGACTTCAACCAATAAGTAATTGGACGGATTAGTTACATCCTCTGGGCTCGAACCTCCACCTGAGTTTCGAACATCCTCACCAAAAGTAACTTTGAAACTACTTGGCCCAATTTCATAATTAGATGTCAGATTTGTTCCACTGATACTAGGTGCTTGATTATCAATTATCGCCAGTTTTAAATTTCCGTTTTCTCCATCCGGATAATTCGTAAAAGTGTAATCTGTAAAACCAATTATAGGAGAACCATCACTTCGTACAGCCATAGATATATCGTCTGCTAAATATACAGAACTAGCGACAGTTGATATTGCCGAACTATCACATTGCGCATCAGCACAAACTGCCAATTTCAAATCTGTACTAGTGCTATTCGCATAACTGATGATCGGATAATCGTTATTACTTAAGACCAAAGAAGTGAAGCGACCATAATTATCAGTGCCATCCACAATTTTGATGGATTTATTGGTACAGATTAAGTTCAAACAATTAGCTAAATATAAAAAATTGTTACTGGTGCGCAAATAACTGATCACAGGGAAACCAAGTTTGTTCAACTTCAAAGAAGTACTCATTCCAAAAATAGTAGAACTGTCTACTGTTGTAGTCGATTTATCAGTGCAGGTGGTATCGGCACAAACTACCACTTTCAAACCTCCGTTGCTATAGCTGACGACGGGGAAATCATCCTGGTTCAATACTAAGGAAGTGTCATACCCAGTACCAGATCCGCTGTCCAAAATAGTGATCACTTTATTATTACAAAAAACATCTGAACATATTGCCAGCTTTAATTCATGAGATGTAAAATCAGGATAGCTGATAACAGGAAACCCGCTGCGGTTTAGAGCCATAGATGGAAAATCACCCACATCCCCAATGCTATCCACGGTTGTGAATGTTTTGCTTCCACAAGTGGTATCTGAACAGACTACTAATTTCAAGTTTCCGTTTGGCTGATCGTAATAACTGATAATAGGATAATCATTGGAATTCAAAACCAACGCTGGGTCATACCCCATATCATGTCCACTATCTACAGTTGCGAAGGTTTTATTTTTGCAGTTATTATCGTTACACACAGCTAGTTTCAAATTATGGTTTGTTTGGTCAAAATAAGCTATGACTGGATTTCCATTTTTTTTCAAAGCAAGTGATGGCCATAAACCTACGTAACCCATATTATCTACTGTAATTAACAAAGTTGATGCATACACTGAATTAGCCTGTATTGCAAATATGCTGGCGCATAACAAGATTATTAATATTTTGATCCGAAATGAATGCATGAACCATCCTTAAAACAGGAAATTAATCTACGTTGTTCAACCAGAAACCCCCTAGTATTGATCTTGTTTGCAATATTTGTACGAAACCAGAATTACTATAATTATATTGTACATGACTTTTACGTTTACGATTGGGTTGTCCGGATAATGGAGAAATCCCTGTTCTGGGCACGCTTATAAAACACAAAAGCGCCTCGCTAACCACGGAACTAGGCATGGTACTTGAGTATAGTATTGCAGATGCAGGATAATCAAATATGATCACCTATTTGTCTACGCAACGCCATTCAACGACTTACTGTGGTCCCAGAAAAAAGTCTTGTTTCGAGCTTGTTTTTTAGAAATATTGTTCTATAATAGATTATGAGAATGACACTTCCCAAAGGATAAACATGGACCTAGACCTCAGCATTGCAAACTCAACAACCGCCATAATTGCCCCCGAAAGTCGTCCCAATGACCTAAATCCAGCCTCAGTTTACCTGGCCAGCCAGGCGCCTTCAGGACGGCGAACCCAACAACAGGCACTCAATGTTATCGCCGGCCTGCTAAGTTCAGGGAATGTAGATTGTTTCAATTTGGATTGGAGTAAACTGCGTTACCAGCACACTTCTGCCATCAGGGCAAAACTTTCGGAAACATATAAGCCGGCCACAGCCAATAAGATGCTGGTTGCTCTCAGGCGTGTATTACAGGAGAGTTGGAGATTGGGATTGATGTCCGCGGAAGATTACCAGAGAGCGGCTGATTTGAAAGCTGTTACCGGGGAAACCTTACCAGCTGGTCGCAGTGTTTCTACTGGAGAAATCCTGGCGTTAATGAACATCTGCATGAGCGATCCCAATCCTGCCGGCATCCGGGATGCAGCCATCATTGGGATAATGTATTCGACCGGATTACGCCGCGACGAAGTTGTAAATATTTCTTTGACTGAAATTGATGCAAATACGGGATGTATTGTAGTTACTGGGAAAAGACGGAAACAGCGAACCGTTTACCCGAACCGTGGTTCCGCGGAAGCTCTAGCTGACTGGCTGCAACTACGCGGCGTGGAAGATGGGCCACTTTTTCTTGCGATCAACAAGGGCGGCAATTTACAATTTGGGAAAAAACTTACCAGCCAGGCTATATACGACATGCTAATTCGGAGAGCGGAACAAGCCGGCGTAAATGAGTTTTCCCCGCACGATCTACGCAGGTCATTCGTCAGCGACTTACTGGATGCCGGCGCGGACATTGCCACTGTTGCAAAAATGGCTGGGCATTCCAATGTTCAAACTACCGCCCGATATGACCGGCGCCCGGAGCAAACCAAGCAAAAGGCCGCAGAACTGCTCCATGTTCCATACAAACGCCGGATAATATAATTTTCCCGGAGAGTTAGGGTTGGGGAAGATATGAAGCCAAATTTCATCCTATAATTAGCCAGACTATTAAATTGGGTGAGCAGCAGAACAAAACATTTTGATGCCAAACCTCAAAATGGAAAATACCAATAATGCAAAAATGAAGATTAATTGTGAAATGTTTAGGAGGAATAATTGCATGGGAATAAAAAGATTAATACCGTATTTACTATTGATATTGGTTTGCTTTTCTGGATGCTCAGCAACACCATCATCGGCGCAGGCAATTGAGACGAAATGGGAATACAAAACTATAGTTTGTATTATTTTTCCCAAGAAAACAACATTTTAACTACGGACCTAATATTTATTGATATTAAAAACAAAGGAGGGGTCATTATGGAAAATCCTAAATCAACTGATGTGAGCAAATATCTGAACGATCTCGGAGCTGACAGGTGGGAGCTTGTAAGTTTAATTGGAGAGCCAGGATTGAAAATGGTATATGTTTTTAAACGTCCAACAAAATAAATTAATGTGAAATAAAAACGGCAGAACAGTCTTGATGATTATTCTGCCGTTTTTTACAATGTGAAATTCTTTTATAAGGAGATATTGATACCAATGTAACTGGTTCCACGGTAAACCGTTATTTTTTTTCTCTCAGCGTTTTTACAGCCCAACTGAGACGCTTGCCGTGATAATTTTCTCGCTGAAGAGCATCCACTTTCTCCTTCCGTGAAATGCTGCCAGTAGTTTGAAAAAACTCTGCAATTTTTTTAAAATGATCTGGACCACACCGAATTCCAGAATAACCATGTTCATTATCATGTACCACTAACCCAAACATCATCAGCCGTTCCAGTGCTCTGTGTGCCGTTGGCCAGGCGATCCCGCATTCTAGGCTAAGCTTACTCTTCGTCCGATGAGAATTTTTCAATAGTTCGAGGTACACGTTCTTACCTGACGCATTGATGGCACCCCATGCAAATGTGTCATCCCAGAGAAGGGTAATCGAAACATCAATTTCATCAATATTGATATCGGCGTTTTGAACACCTTCTAAAACCTTATCGGAGAATTTGTAATAACCTCCATTATTTTTCTCCAAGCAATCAAGCAAACCCAGCTGTACCAGGTAGGTAAGCATAGTAGACGCTGTACCTTTGTTTATTTGAGCCAGACCAGCTATTTCCCTCAAAGTTGCTCTAAAACGACCAACATCTTCAATATCCGCTCTCAAACAAAGTATTTTCCAAACCTGTGGTAAGCAAGATTTATAACTCTGCCATTGATAATTCTGGCCCCACGCTGCTATTTTTATCACCTGTGGAGTTTTTAAAATTTCTACATGGGGAATACCTTTAGAATTATCCCTGGCAGAAATCACTTTTGCGAGTGGCATTATTTTCGCAATTTCAGCTTTATCTAAAGATGGCGGAAATTCGCTATTCTTTTCAAGCCATTCCACGGAACCTACTCGGAATATCGATGGCGGTATTACAACATATCCTCTCCCGATTAGATCACTACCAATCAACACCCCCTTTTTGTTTCCTATTTTCCCATCCAAGGAACACAATATTAGATAATACTCATCATTAAATTTGATTACCCATGGGGAGATGTTCACCAATTTTTCTCTTAGAGTGCAGTAGCTTGCCTCGTTGTGGCACTTGATTGCAAACAAGTTTTGTGATTGCTCACCAAGCACGATACCAATATTCATACCGATAAAATCGGAACTGATTTTGTCTACATCGTAAAATATACTATCGACCAGGGTATAACCATGGATTAATTGATCCGACCAGGGTTTGAGTGGAATTGTCTTGATCCCCCACTGGTCCAAGTCAATCGCGGCTGCCTCGGGCAAAGTGACTTTCTTAATATCCAGTATCTTTTGATCATACTTGAAACTCTTCTCTAAAATATGTTTTCTTTCTCCCCAAAACTTCAATGTTTTTTCGTATTTTCCGTTGTTTTCATCGCGATCTTCTGTATTGTTCAATTAGAATATTCCTCGAAAATATACAGCCGTTTTGTATTGATTTGGATATGTGCAAACTCATCCTCGGTAACGGAGATTTTTATAATTTTTTCCCCGTTCAAATGGTTTCGCCTATAATTTATCACCTTCAGCTTTAGCGAACCGATCTCCTTCCTCAAGTCATAGGTATCCAAACTAACTGCCATATTGAATAGTTTTTCCAAATATTCAACATCATTTTTTTTGATGGCATTTTTTGCATGTTTAATGATATCTCTCAGATTGGAAATAGGTGCTTGGTTTAGGTCTCCTGCTACTAAGCCCCGTTTTTCAGCAGCGTCGAAAATAGCGAGTAACTGTTTACGGTCCGAAGCCCATGTCTTATTTTCTAGTTTTCTTTCAAGAATTCTATTTCTAATGGTATCCCAATTTGCATCCATACAAGCCTCCAATGTAAAATATTCCGATGTCGAAATTTTACCATACTTCCTGGTAGATGTCTATATTTTCCTGCGTCGGATTTTGCGCAAATAAATTCTTCTTTACCGATACAAAAATATCTAACTTGAGAAATAAACGGCATTATTGGGGTTGTAAAAATCACTAAAAACTATAACATTATAGGACATTAGTTCTTTTTTCCTAATGTCCCAATATATTACATACTCAAATTGTTCATCCACAATTGATGAACCTGATCAGATAAAACAATCTCACATTGCGTCAAGTAGTGATCGGCAACGGGTAAAATATACATAACTCTACAAGGATGGAAAATATAGAATTGTTTAGTCGGCACTTTGAATTTTCTCCCTAAGTAATGCGGATTAAACAACTGTCTGAAGAGGTACAGCCCGATAGTTCCAGGCAGGCAAGAAATCATCGTAGATGATACGCATATTCTGCCTGAAATCGTCAGCTATCTTTCTGCCGATTTGGTAAACGGTATCGACAATT
>CAINXK010000198.1 GCA_903854805.1 uncultured Anaerolineae bacterium | reverse complement strand
GGATCAGACATTTGTTCAATAATGTCGTAAACAATTGTCTTTTCGACCAGGATCAGCGTGCCAGTTTCAATGCGACCTTCAAATCCGCCACAGGTACCCAGATTAATCAGCAAATCCGGCTGAAAATGATCGATTACATATTGGGCTGTTGCCGCTGCCGAAATCTTTCCCCACCCGCCATGAAAATAGGTGACTGGCTGTAAAATATGCACATGAGTGAAGTATTCACCCATTGGGGATTGTTCAATTCCGGCCTGTGGAAAGTACGCTTTGAGCGAATGCCACTCAGCATTGGCAGAGATCAAGACAACCACTTTCAACATGCCAGACCATCCCCAGCCAACCTGTCGCGCAAGTCAGACTCAAGGTCACGCTTCCCATTCAGATAATCAAAGATCAACTTTAAAGCTGCATCTGCAGAGCTGGTTTTGTTTTCAATGCGATCGCCACCAAAACAATAGACCTGAGCCCAAGCCCCGTCGCGGGCCGCCAGGCCAAGCCAGGTTGTACCGATTGGTTTTCCGGGCAGACTTCCACCCGGACCGGCAATACCACTGACACTGACTGCAAGATCGGCACCCAGGGCCATGCGCGCGCCATGTGCCATCTCCAGCACAGTTTCACGGCTGACCGCGCCATGGTTACGCAAAGTATCCCAGGACACATTCAACAAAGCCACCTTGGCCTCATAGGCATAAGCAATAATCCCACCCAGATAATAATCAGAAGAACCCGCGACATTCGTTAGCCGGTGCCCGATCAAACCGCCTGTACACGATTCAGCTGTCACAATTTTATAACTGCTCAAACGAAGCAATCTGCCAATTTTTACTTCAAAGGAATCTTCCACACAGGTCTCCCGCACCGTAATAAAGGCTCGAAACTAGATTGCCAGGCCGATCCAGGCGATCAATGACAGACAAATATCGAAAATACCGGTCCCAGGCTTGCTATCAAACAGGTCTTTTCAAGGTGGAGCCATGCATAAGTTTTCATTTTTTGGCAGGTATGACCTTTGACAACGACAGATTAAACATTTGTTCTATGACCTGATGGTTATTACTTGCGGGTATCCAGGTATATATGGAAGATAGCCGGTGATTTGCTGAACAGGTAGATACCCATCATCACAACCGAAAAGAGGTTTTTGTGCAGAGCATGGATTTCATACGCTGGATGGATAAATCAGACGGAACTTCGAGAAAACCGGTCAGCCTGGCTGGTTGAACCACATGATCGCGTAAACGATCGAGATCAGTAAACCAAGGATTGAAACCGCAATGCCAACCATTGCCATCCTGCGACGTTCAGATCTCAGACCAAACATCCCCAGGCCAATTCCGAACAAACTACTGGCGGCCCCGCAAATCGGGATCAACGCCGCACATAGACTGATAATTCCCAGGGCAATCGAAAACAAGGCCATGAATTTGTTGGTGCGTTCTTCCGGATCAAGCTCAGTATAATCAAAGCCTTCCAAGGATGTCTCCTTACAAATAGAATAATAACTTTCAAAATTAGTGGTAAGAAATACCTGGTACTGAAGCCTTTATGATCAAAAACCGCCAGCCAAATAAGTATAAACCAGTAAATGACCAGAAATCAGGTTAAAATCTAAGCAATGGAAATATCTTCTCAACTTCAAGGCATCCTCGATACCTTACCGACCAAACCCGGCTGTTACATTATGAAAAACGCCGCCGGGACGATCATTTACGTTGGTAAAGCCATTAACCTTAAAAACCGTGTGCGGTCATATTTCCATTCCGATGCCAGCCACGACGGCAAAACCCGCCGTCTTGTGCGCGAGATCAGCAACCTGGAATGGATCGTGGTCGGATCAGAACTGGAAGCGTTGATCCTGGAAATGAACCTGATCAAACGCCACCGGCCAAAATATAACATCCGGCTGAAAGATGACAAGCGCTACCCATATATAAAAGTTCACTGGAACGAGCCATACCCACGCGTCACCGTTACCCGCTTGATGAGTGAAGACGGCGCACGTTATTTTGGGCCCTACACATCTGCTTGGGCTGTCTACCAAACCCTGGACGTGCTCCGCCGGATTTTTCCCTATCTGACTTGCGACCGAGAAATTACAGGACTCGATAAACGCGCCTGCCTGTATTACGACATCAAGCTATGTACCGCCCCGTGCACCGGCGCAATTGATCAAACCGGCTACCGCCAGATGATCACCGACCTGATGGATTTTCTCGCTGGCCACAGTGAAACAATCATGACCCGGCTGCAGGCAGAAATGAGCAGCGCGGCTGATGAGCTGCGATTTGAAAAAGCTGCGGCTCTACGTGACCGGTTGAAGGCTGTCCAGTCAATCGTCGAACGCCAAAAGGTGATCTTCCCGGCAGATTATAAAGATTCGGATGTGCTGGCCATGGCACGCAGTGACGGCGAGGCCTGTGTACAGATCTTTTTTATCCGTGGCGGCAAACTGATTGGGCGGGAATATTTCATTTTGGAAGGCACCGAGGAAACCAGCGATTCTGAGGTAATATCCCAGTTCGTTCAGCAATTTTACGCCGAAGCAGCCAGTATTCCTGAGCAGATGCTGCTCCCTAACCAGATCGAAGAAGCCCAGATCGTATCGCAATGGCTGAGATCAAAAAATGGCGGGAAAAAAGTAAAGATGTTCGTCCCCAAGGATGGACAGCCGCATGAACTCGTGCAAATGGCAGCCGAAAATGCTGCCGAAACCCTGCAATCCTTACGGGCCCAATGGCAAGCCGATACGCATAAACAGGAGATGGCCCTGGCTGAGCTGCAATCAGCGCTGAGATTAAAACAACCTCCCAACCGGATCGAATGCTATGACGTCTCACACACCCAGGGTATTGCCACCGTTGGCGCAATGGTTGTCTTTGAGCAGGGTGTGCCGGCCAAGAGAATGTATCGCAAATTTAATATCGATAGCACATCGATTGGCGCACCCGACGATTTTGCCAGCATGGAAGAGATGCTCACCCGACGCTTCAAAAGATGGCGGGCAGCCAACGAAACCAGCAGCCAGGCGCCGGGCGCAAAACCAGATGAGTCGTTCTCCTTTTTACCAGATCTGATCATCGTGGATGGTGGTAAAGGCCAGCTGAGCCGCGCTGTCAAAGTATTGGAAGAATTTGATCTATTTGCAAGGGTTCCGGTGGTGGGTCTAGCCAAGCGTGAGGAGGAGATATTCTTCCCACACAAATCGGATTCGCTAATGCTGGCGCGCCATTCACAGGGGTTGTATCTTGTCCAACGTATTCGCGACGAAGCCCACCGCTATGGCATCACCGCCCACCGCGCCAAACGAACAAAACTGGGTATGGCATCCCGGCTGGATTCCATTCCAGGTATTGGGCCAGCCAGGCGAAAAAAGCTATTGATCCACTTTGGATCCGTAGATAAGATCAGTGCAGCCTCGCTCGATGAGCTGGCCGCAGTGGAAGGAATGACCAGAGCAGCTGCCGAAAGCGTCAAGGCTCACCTGGATTGACCCCCAGTCCAGCCTACTGTATGGCGTTCTCAAGAAAGCTTGACAGCTAGACAAAAAGACCCTTCTCGGTAAAATTGGTGTCGCCAGACAACCAACAACCGAGGAGGATCGATATGGAGTATAGCACGCTCAAGCCGTGGCAGGAAATAAGTGAAACTGG
>CAINXK010000197.1 GCA_903854805.1 uncultured Anaerolineae bacterium | reverse complement strand
TGTGAACAGGGCATGTTTGTAACTGCGTTTTACGGGGCTCTCGATCCTAAAACTGGCGTGTTCACCTATGCAAATGCCGGTCACAACCCTCCGATGTGGTTCCACAAAGATAAAGTTGATATTCTCTCCAGAACTGGCATAGCGCTTGGTGTGATCGAAATTGCAGCAATGACAGAATGCCAGCTTGACCTTGAACCTGAAGATATGATCGTATTTTATACAGATGGAATTACTGAGTCATTCTCTGAAAGTGGAGAGATGTGTGGCGATAAAAAATTGATGGAAATAACAAAACAAAACGCGAATGAGAACGCACAAGGAGTTATCAATTTTATTGAGGAAAGTGTGAGTAATTTTATAGGTGATCAACCAGTTTCTGATGATATTACAATTATTGTGTTAAAACGCGAATAATAAACAACCTTGGATAAAAAAATCCGTTCTTCTGAACGGATTTTTTTGTTTATTCTATTGAAAGGATCTTCAGACTTATTGTTCCATCTGGAGATGAAACAATAACAATATCACCAACCTTATGGTTCATCAACGCTTTACCAAAAGGAGATTCGTGAGAGATCTTGCCAGCCCTGGGTTCAGCTTCTTTTGCACCGACAATGTGAAATAATTCAGGCTCGAAGTCTGCCTCTTGAATTTTCACTACAACACCCACGGAAACTATATCTTTATTGGGTGTACCCTGGATGATTATCGCCTGATTAAGAATATATTCCAGTTCTTGAATGCGGCCTTCAAGGAAGGATTGATCTTCCTTTGCTTTGTGATAATCTGCATTCTCTGAGAGATCGCCCATCTGAATCGCATCTCTAAGTCGTTCCGCGATTGATAGCCGCTGAGGACCTTTCAGATCAGCCAGTTCAACTTTTAATTTTTCTGCGCCTTCAAAGGTGAGATAAATTGGTTCAGTCACAGTTTTCTCCTTGTGAACAATAAAACTCCGGGATCAAGTTGACTTTTTCCCTGGAGTCTAATTTCGATAAAAAAAATGATCAGGGTCTGAGGGATGGGTCAAATAATCGTTGGTATTCTTCCATTGCATAACGATCTGTCATACCAGCCAGGTAATCACACACTGTTCTTTGTAGGCCTCTCACCTCGATCATCTTCTGATATTGTGTAGGCAGCATTGCTGGTTCACTGATATATGCCTGGAAAAGACTTTTGATAATATTTTCTGATTTTACCTGCATCCTCATAACACGGTAATGCCGGTAAAGTTTTTGAAAAAGAAAATCCTTCAATTCACGGTTCCTGCGCTGCATGTCTTCTCTGTAACCGATAACGTTAAAACTTAGCTTTTGAACATCCAGGGCAGATCTAACACCGCTTTCGTTTAGTCTCTGGTTGGTTGCTTCTATCATATCTGTAACCATCATCCCAACCAGGTGACGTATCATGCGATGCCTGGCCACGTCCTCCAATTGAGGACCTTTCCAATTATTGGATTCTCTTAATATCTCCCAAAGAGAGATCCCTTCCAGCATCTGTGGATTGATCATTTCTGATCGCAAGCCATCATCCAGATCGTGTGTTGTATATGCCAATTCATCCGCGACATTTGCAATCTGAGTTTCCAGGTTGCCTCTCAAATCAGGATCGAGGTCACGGGCATCAGATATGTCATACTCGGTCTCATGCTTAACGATCCCTTCTCTAACCTCCCAGGATAGGTTTAATCCTGGGAAATCCGGGTAACGCTGCTCTAATTCGGTAACAATGCGAAGAGATTGCTTGTTATGGTCAAATCCGCCGTGATCCTTCATCAATCTGCTGAGAGCTGTTTCACCAGAATGTCCAAAAGGTGAGTGACCAAGATCATGTGCCAGGCAGATTGCTTCAACAAGGTCTTCGTTGGCACCGAGTGCACGAGCAAGTGTTCGGCCGATTTGCGCAACTTCAAGAGTATGGGTTAACCGAGTTCGGAAGTAGTCGCCCTCATAGTTGATGAAAACCTGAGTCTTGTATTCTAATCTTCTAAATGCCGTGGTATGTAATATCCGATCTCGATCCCTTTGAAAAACAGTTCGGTAATCCGGCTCGCGGTCAAGATAAGCACGCCCTTTGCTGTTTTTGGAACGCATACCGTACGGAGCAAGGGCTTTATCTTCAAGTTCTTCGAGTATTACACGATCAAAGTACATCGCTGTCCTTTGTTGGGGTAAATCTATTTATGATCTGTTTAAAAAAGTGGCAAGTGGGGCGAGTGGGGGTCG
>CAINXK010000196.1 GCA_903854805.1 uncultured Anaerolineae bacterium | reverse complement strand
GCTCGACCCAGCCCGGCCCCCACAAAAACCAGTCTTCCTGCCGATGATCTCAGCCATCAGTATCTTCGGATCAGTTCCCTTTGCAATATCCCCGACGTGCGTACGATGCGATGGAAGCAAATAATCTTCGGGAGCAAGCGCCAGACACGCGCCAACTTGGGCAGCCTCCTCGCCTATTCCCAAGTGTATTGAGCCAGCCACCAGGCCACGATGAGCCAGTTTTTCAGCGCACAATTCAAACTCTCGACCAAAAACCATTTCTTCATACATGCGAGCGGAAAGAGCATCCATCCTTAGCGTTAGTTCGTTTTCTATTTTCATCTCATTTTCCTCAACTTGACCCAAATATACGGTTGATAATCAGCTGATTCAAGTGCTTAAAACCAAAGCCGGATTCTCGATAAATTCTCTAAAGGTCTTTAAAAATGCCCCTTGCATCGATCCAACTACCATACGATGATCCACAACCAGGGTTACTGACATTACAGGTATGGTTTTTATTTGCCCATTGTCCAGGACAAGTTTGGTTCGTCTGGCCCCCACACCTAGAATTGCACTCTGCGGTGGATTTAGCACCGGTATTGAAAGCTCGATTCCCAACATACCCACGTTGGTGAGTGTCATGGTTCCGCCCTGGATATCTTGATTCGCCAGGCGATTGTTATTAAGTGCCGTCTGTAAGCGGACTATTTCAACGGCCAAATTTCCCAATGACAACTCATCTGCGCGCTGCACAACCGGAACAAATTGCCCACGTTGTGAATTCATCGCAATTCCCAGATTCACACCCTGGTATAAGCGTATGCCCTGATCAGTCCAACTGGCATTTAGCAATGGATATGCTTTAATTGCTCCAGCAGTCAGAGCAGCGATCAGATGGGTATAACTCAAGCGGAACCCGAACTTCTTTTCCCAGCCAGCTTGCAATTGATCTCGAAAATCTTCAAATTTCGACAAGTCCAACTCACAGCCTGCAGCAGCCTGAGGGATTAATACTGATTGCCCCAGGTGGGCTGCCATCGCTTTCTGAACAGGAGTGGGCTGAATCAATTGAAACCCTGAAAATTCGCCCCCAAGCTGCGCTGCAGGCTTATCTGCGGGTTTTGCATTGACGGTTAGCGGCGTATGAGTTGGCTGCTGGCTGCCGGCTGTTGGCTGGTTCTTCCGGGCTTCATCGTATGCCAGTATATCGGTTTCTCTAACCCTCAATCTCCCCGTGTATTGGACTACATCTTTCAAATCAACGTTCAATTCCCGAGCCATTCGTTTGGCAATCGGGGTCGCGATGATTTGATCTGACCTGTCTGGCAGCGCATCTTCTGTTGCAGCGCCAGCAACCTGGTCCATAACAGCTGCGGTTGGAATAGCTTCCGTTTTCTGACTTGCAGGAGTGGTTGGATGAGGCGTTTTCGATTGGACAATCTCACCGGCCAACCCAACCCAGGCTACAGTGGAACCGACTGGAACGTCCACTCCTGCCGGAACCTCAATCTTTAAAAGGACTCCCGCCAGGTCAGATGAAACTTCCGTTGTTGCTTTATCTGTCTCAACCACAAAAAGAGCCTGCCCCATGGAAATATTCTGACCTTCAAGACACAGCCATTCCAAAATCCGGCCCGCTTGCATCTCGTAGGTTAGTTTAGGCAAAATAATTTCGACTGCCAAAGTATCACCTCCTGCATTTACGATATTCATCAGATATGTTATACTATTCATCAGATAACTAATTAGTAGTTTAGCATAATCGAAATTAATAGTCAAGATAAAGAATCTTAAGAAGAAAGGTTTGGGCAAAAATAATGGCAAAAAATTACAAAATTGCAGTGATTGCAGGAGATGGAATTGGTCAGGAGGTTATGCCAGAAGGTATCAAAGCCATTCAGGCAGCATCAGATTTGTTCGGAACATTCAGCTTATCATTTACTGAATTACCCTGGGGGACTGATTATTACCTTAAAAATGGAATGATGATGCCATCAGATGGCATCGAAATTCTATCGGACTTTGATGCCATCTATTTGGGTGCCGTGGGAATGCCTGCTCTTGCGCCGGACCATATCACGCTGTGGGGGCTCTTGCTCGAGATACGCAAACGTTTTGAACAAAGCATTAATATCCGCCCAGTACATCTTCTTCCAGGTCTTGTCAGCCCGCTTCGAGACAAATTGCCCCAAGATATCGATTTTATCTGCATCCGGGAAAATACCGAAGGGGAGTATTCTGGCGCAGGCGGGCGCGTACACATCGGAAGGCCTTATGAAGTAGCGGTGCAAACATCAATTTTTACACGCGCTGGCACCGAAAGAGTAATGCGCTTCGCATTTGAGCTGGCCCGCTCGCGGCCCAGAAAAAAATTGACCAGCGCTACAAAATCAAATGCCTGGCAATATGGAATGGTATTTTGGGATGATGTCTTTTCGGACATTTCCAAAGAATATCCAGATGTGAAAACTGAAAAATGGCATGTGGACGCACTGACAGCTCGCTTTGTTACCTGTCCTGAGACACTCGATGTTGTCGTGGCTTCAAACCTGTTCGGCGATATTCTTACCGATCTGGGTGGAGCGATTCAGGGCGGATTGGGAATTTCTGCAAGCGGTAATCTCAATCCGGAAGGACGCTGGCCTTCTATGTTCGAGCCGGTTCATGGCTCTGCCCCCGATATCTTCGGAAAAAAGATCGCCAATCCATTAGCGATGATTTGGGCGGGAGCGTTGATGCTCGACTTCCTCGGAGAGAAAAAAGCCGCCCAACAGATTATGGCAGGCATCGAAGTCACTGCACAGGAGCGTCATGTCCTGACAAGAGATTTAGGAGGAAGTGCCTCCACGCAAGAAATGGGAGATGAAATCCGCAAGAATATTCTTTCAGGAAAGTGATCCGATAAACCGGAACGATAAACAGCACAATTTCACAGGAGTAGTGATGAGCAAAAGAACCGAACCCGTCATTTTGAGCGCTGTTCGCACACCAATCGGCAAATTCTTGGGCGCGTTGAGCAGCATCCCAGCCCCAAAATTAGGGGCAGTGGCCATCAAAGCAGCGGTCGAACGGGCTGGGCTTTCTAAATTTGACGAGATTGACGAAGTCTTGATCGGTAACGTCGTTCAGGCCGGGGTGGGGCAGGCGCCTGCCCGCCAGGCTGCGATTTTTGCTGGTCTGCCCGTGACAGTCAGCGCCACAACGCTTAACAAAGTCTGTGGCTCCGGGCTAAAAGTTGCTATGTTTGCCGCGCAGGCTATCCTTGCTGGCGACGGACAGCTTTTTGTTGCCGGCGGTATGGAATCAATGTCATGCGCGCCCTATCTCGTGCCGGGTCGCAGCGGCGAAATGCGCTATGGCCATGTTGAAATGAAAGACGCCCTGCTCCAAGATGGCTTGTGGGACCCATTCGAAAATTGGGGCATGGGCAACGCCGCCGATTTTATCGCCGCCGAATTCGAAGTCACTCGCGCCGCCATGGATCAATATGCTTTAGAAAGCCATCAGAAAGCGATCGCCGCAATCGATGAAGGCAGGTTTAAGGCAGAAATTGTTCCAGTGAAAATTCCTGGACGCAAAGGGGAATCTACTCTTTTCGAGGTGGACGAAGGCCCACGTCGTGATGCCTCCATCGAAGCCCTCGCCAAGCTGAAACCGGCCTTTCGTCCGGATGGCAGAGTCACCGCTGGGAATGCTTCCACGCTCAATGATGGGGCGGCAGCAACTGTTATCGCCAGCCGGGCCTACGCTGAAGCGCACTCCCTGAGGCCATTGGCTCGCATTATTGCTTATGGACAGGTTGCTGGCGAGTCAAAGCACCTCTTTGGTGCACCGGCTCTTGCCATCCCGAAAGTACTGGCCAAAGCCGGCTGGAAATTGACAGACGTTGATCTGTTTGAACTAAACGAAGCTTTTGCAGCACAGGTGTTGGCCAATGGTTACGCACTCGCCAATCAGGGTTGGGACTGGAGCAAAGTAAACGTCAACGGCGGTGGTATCTCGCTCGGACATCCCATTGGCGCGAGCGGCTCGCGGATTCTGGCAACGCTGATCTACGCTTTGAAGGCACGCGGCCTGCAGCGTGGCCTGGCTAGTCTGTGTTTGGGTGGTGGCGAAGCCGTAGCAATGGCGATTGAAGTAGAATAACAGGCAATCAATGCTTGCCCCGGCATTTCCCATTGGACCGTGGGGTCAATACTGCCAACCATCTAAATGCCCCATCCAGATTAAAAGGAGTTTCTCATGAGCATCAACCACATTTTTGTTATAGGCGGAGGAACGATGGGCAATGGCATCGCCCAGACAGCCGCTGTTAGTGGTTATAGCGTCACCTGCCTGGATGTGTTCCCGGCGGCGCTCGAAAAAGCCAAAGCGGCAATCGCCAAATCGACAGCCAAATTGCTGGAAAAAGGTATGCTCACTGCTGCGCAAAAAACGGCGGCAGAGAAGATTCGCTTTGTCGATGGGATCAAAGGCCTTGATGAAGCAGATCTGGTGATTGAAGCCGCCAGCGAAAACCCGGAAATCAAGCTAAAAATCTTCCGTGAGGTTGATGCATCCGCTAGACCGGGTGTTATTCTGGCCTCGAATACGTCTTCTATATCGATCACCAAAATTGCCGCTGTTACCCAACGCCCGGAATTGGTAATCGGTATGCATTTTATGAACCCTGTGCCTCTAATGGCCCTCGTCGAAGTGATTCGAGGGTTGCAAACTGCTGATGAAACCCGCAACGCAGTCTTTGAAGTTTGCCAGCGCATGGGGAAAACTCCGGTCGAAGCGCATGATTCTCCGGGTTTTATCTCTAACCGCATCATCTGCCCGATGATCAACGATGCCATTTTTGCACTGGCGGAGGGTGTCGGCACTCCAGATGCCATCGATACGGTCATGAAATTGGGTATGAATCACCCGATGGGTCCACTCACTTTGGCCGACTTAATTGGGCTGGATGTGGTCTTCTCGGTAATGGAAGTTTTACAAAGAGATTTGGGCGAGGATAAATACCGCCCCGCCCCTTTACTGCGTAAAATGGTCGATGCGGGCTGGCTCGGGCGAAAGACGGGCCGAGGCTTTTATCGGTACTCTTGAAACCTGGGAAATCTAGCCCCGTACCTATTTCTCTTGCGATAATGGTACTGCTGGGGCTTCGACAACAGTACTCAGTTCTTGGATATTCTGGTGGGCTTGATTGAGTACCCACTTCGAGAGGTTTATTAAACGAAAAAGGACTGCCCACAAATCGGGCAGTCCTTTTTTATTTTAAATTCCCACTAACCAAAGGTATGGGTTTTCGATATAACGTTTGATTCTTTGTAAAAAGCGTGCCGCGCCAGCGCCATCGTTCAGGCGATGATCGAAGGTCAGGCTGAGGGTGACGCATTGACGCAAGGCCACTTCTCCCTTTTCAAAGTCCAGCACTACCTGTTGGGCAAGGATACGCCCCACTCCCAGAATAGCGCATTGGGGTAAGTCAATGATCGGGGTGAAGGCATCGATTTCGTACATGCCCAAATTAGTAATGGTGAACGTTGCTCCTTGCAGATCATCATAACCAATCTGACCGACACGCGCCTTTTCAATCAAAACGGATGATTCACGCGCCACCTGGCGCAGCGATTTCGCCTGAACATCGTGCAAAATAGGCGTCAGCAAACCTCGTTCAGTATCCACCGCAAGGGCAATGTGCGCTGATGAAAACTGCACGATCTCTTCGCCATCGAAGCGAGCGTTGAGAGTCGGGAAATCCATCAAAGCCTGGGCGCAGATTTTCGCCAGGATATCATTATAGGAAGGCACCGGCAGGCCCAGCCCACCATCCTGCAGTTTCAAGGTCGAACGTAGGCGAACTATTTCTGTGGCATCCACCTGGGTAGTTAAAGTAACAGGCGCAACAGTGTGGGCACTGTGTGACATGTGCTCAGCAGTTTTGCGACGTACGTTGCTCATCGTTGAGCGATGCTCAACGCCGGGAGCAATTTGCTCTGATCTGGATAAGGAAGCAGGCTGGATAGTTGGCTGCGGCCGAGCCGGCGATGCAGGTTTCTGATGTGCAACGGCTTCCTGCACATCCTTCGCCATAATACGACCTCTCAATCCACTGCCGGGCAGCCTTTGCCAATCAACGCCCAGGTCTACAGCAAGTCGTTTTGCATATGGACTGATATAAACGCGTGCTTGAACGCCATTGCCAGATGCCGGATTGGTTACCAATGCTCCTGAAACGGCTACCAAAGCCGGTTCTGCGGGTGCAGGAGCTGCAAGAACCGGAGATTCGACTCCTGGAAAACGGAAACTGTCCATTTCTTCTTTAGGAACTAGAAATCCTAAAATAGTCCCAACCGCAACTTTTTCGCCCGGAGACGGGAAGTTGGGAAGGATACGTAAAAAGCCACTATCCAGGGCTTCAATTTCTTGCACAGCCTTGTCCCCTTCAACGTTGAAGAGCAGGTCACCGGCGTTAACCCAGTCGCCTTCTGCTTTCAGCCAACCGGCTAACGCACCTTCAACCATATCCCAACCCAAGCGGGGCAGTGTAATTTCGTAAGCCATGATGGCCTCCCTATTCTGCCAGCAGCGTCAGGGCCGCCCGGACGATATCCTGCGCATTTGGGACTGCAGCAGCTTCCAGCGGAGGGCTGTATGGCGCTGGAGCAAATGGGCCATTTAATCGACGCACAGGCGCATCCAACTCGTAGAAACCCTGCTCCATCACCTGGGCGGCGATCTCAGCCCCAGCCCCACAGGGTGAAAAATCTTCATCCACGATCAGTAAACGATGTGTTTTGGCAAGCGATTCCAGGATGGTTGTCATATCCAGAGGCGCCAGGGTGCGCGGGTCTATTACTTCCACAGATATGCCTTGTTTTTCCAGAACATTGGCGGCGTTTAGCGCTTCGACCACCATGTATGAAATCCCAACGATGGTCAAGTCCTTCCCTGGGCGCACAATATTGGCCTTGCCAAAAGGAATGAAAAGTTCTCCATCTGGCACATTGCCCTTGATTTTCATCACCTTCTTGTGTTCCAAGAAAATGACCGGGTCGTTACAGCGCAATGCGGTTTTCAGCAGACCCTTGGCGTCAGCGGGGAAGACCGGGGCGACCACGTGCAAGCCGGGCAAATGCATAAAGAAAGAATACAAGCTGGCAGAGTGGTGCGGTCCGGTGGCAGCAATGCCTACCCCACCACGCAGCACTAACGGAACTTTCACTTGACCATTGCTCATCCAACTTAAGCGTGAGGCCTGGTTGATAATGTCGCCTAGCGCGTCAAGTTCAAAATCTAGGATCATAAAATCGACCACTGGGCGAGCGCCCAAGACCGCTGCGCCAATGCACATCCCGGTAAACCCGCGCTCGCTAATGGGTGTATCGCGTAAGCGCCATTCGCCAAAGCGGTCATACAAACCAACAGTGGTATTATAATTTCCGCCGCGCGCTCCAATGCCTTCGCCGACCACAAAGATTAGCGGATCGCGCTCCATTTCTTCAGCTAAGCCCTCGCGAGCCGCGTCGGTATATGTCATTTCACGCATGCTGTGCCTCCGAAAAAACATAATCTGTCAAAGTCGTATGATCTGGCAAGGGACTTTTGCGAGCAAAATCAGCCGCCTGCTCTGCAGTTTGCAGGGCAGATTGTTCTAACCCAGCCAGTTCTTGCGAATCGGCGACACTCATCGCCAGCAAACGTTCCTTAAAGGCTTTAATCGGATCATGCTGCTTCCATTGATCGATCTCTTCTATGCTGCGATAACCAGATTCACGCATACCTTCTGCGTGAGCTCTGTAGCGATAGGTTAAACACTCGATGAGGGTCGGCCCCTCGCCGCGCCGAGCACGGGCGATGGCTTCGCCTGCCGCCTGATGGACAGCCAGGACATCCTGCCCATCTACTTGCACCCCTGGTAGACCCAGGCCGTGAGCCCTTTCGGCCACGCTGGGGCTGTTTGTGATCGTGCGGAAAGGCACTTCGGTGGCGTACATGTTGTTTTCACACACATATACTACCGGCAGCAACCAGGCCGACGCCATATTTATACTTTCGTGGAAGGTGCCATTGTTGCTGGCGCCGTCACCAAAAAAAGCCACCCCAACCCGATCCGAACCTGCAAGTTTGGCTTTATAGCCCGCGCCGGTGGCGAGTAGCATGCTCGGGCCAACAATGCCTGAAGTGCCGTAAAAACCGACCGAAGGCTCAAACAGATGCATGCTGCCGCCGCGTCCACCACAGCAGCCTGTTGCTTTACCCATCACCTCTGCAATCATCCGCTCTGGTGTCATCCCTTTTGCCAAAGCATGTCCGTGACCGCGATGGGTGCTGAAGACGGCATCTTCATTCGTCAAATGAGCGCATACGCCGGTTGCAATGGCTTCTTCACCGATGTACGTATGCATACCGCCAGGAATATCGCCACGGGCGTAGCTCTTAACCAGCTGTTCTTCACAGTTGCGGATGAGCAACATCACGCGCAGCAAGTTGAGCAACTGCTCTTTATTCAATCTGATCTCGTGATCATTTTCCAGGTACATATGAACCAGCTCCTCATTTATTTTATGGCAACACTTCATACACCGAGCTTTCCAATCCTAATAACACGCACTTTGCAGCTATTCAATTCGAGCGTATAACTAAGCTAATCACAGTGTGCCCGAATAGTACCGATGTCCGAAACACCAATACTTACAACTTTGTGGATTTCATTACCTGAATAAACCAGTTTATGGTAAAATTATATCATAGTTAACTGATAACTGTTGACAATAATGGGAGATTTAACATGGACGAGCCTGCAAAAATTAACCCCAAAGATCTATTTAGCAAATTTGTTCAAATCGGTGTGGTCGTAAGCGATCTTGAAAAAGCCACGCGCAACCTCACTGAAATATTCGGTATCGGCCCATTCCGGGTGATTGATTGGCCGCCGGAAGGACGTCCGGATATGCTTAAGTTCTATCATGGCCAACCGGGTGATTTTACCGCGCGTATGGCTTTCACCGAATTGGGTTCTGTTGAATTGGAGCTAATTCAGCCTTTGGAAGGTGAGAGCATCTGGAAAGATTTTCTGCGCGAACACGGCGACGGCATCCACCATATCCGTTTTAATGTAGACGACCTGGATCCGGTGCAGGCGTATTTGCATGAGCAGGGAATCGATTCGGCTCAACATGGTTCGGGTATTCGACCTGGTACGCTGTGGATGAATTTTGCATCCGAAGAGCAGGTGGGGTTTGTGATCGAAGTCATGAAAGTTCTGCCCGGCACAGATGGGCGTACTCCGCAAATTATCAATGGAAAGGTGATTTCTTAATGGCCCGTTTTTCACGTCTGGAAGTTTATAACGAGCTGCTCAGAGTGGGGATGTTGCCTCTCTTTTTTGAGCGAGACGCCGGATTGGCCCGGCAAGTTCTTCTGGCCTGTCTGGCCGGCGGCGCGCGCCTGGTGGAATTCACCAATCGAGGCGATTTTGCCTGGCAGACCTTCTCACAATTGGAAAGCGGGCTTGCTGCTGAGAACTCGCCTTTAATCCTGGGCGCCGGCACGATTGACGATGCTCCTACTGCGGCAATGTATATTTCCAGCGGGGCTAATTTTCTTGTCGGTCCGACCTTCAACCTTGAAGTCGCCCGCTTGTGCAATCGCCGTAAAATCCCCTATTTACCTGGCTGCGGCAGTGTGAGTGAGATTGCCACGGCCGAAGAATGGGGCGCAGAAATCTGTAAAGTTTTTCCGGGGCAAGAAGTAGGCGGTCCGAATTTCATCAAGTCTGTACTGGGACCGCGACCATGGTCGCGGCTGATGCCGACTGGTGGGGTCAGCCCAACACAAGAAAGTATAACTGCCTGGATCCAAGCTGGGGCTGCTTGTCTTGGTTTGGGATCAAACCTGATCAACAAGCAGCGTATCATGGATGGTAACTTTGAACTGATCAGCGCAGACATCCAAAAGTCCGAGACGTGGATCCAGGCAGCCAGGTCGCGCCCAAACTAAAGGTATCAAATCGATAAACGAGTACATCTACGCTTGGGATATTACCGGGTTTTCTATATACCCAATTTTTTCAATTTCAACCCTTACCAGATCACCGGGCTGTAAAAACAGTTGCGGACTCCGCGTAAAACCGACCCCAGCGGGCGTACCAGTAATCATCAGGTCGCCGGGGTCGAGCGTCATCACTTCGCTTAGATAAGAAATTAGAGATGGAACATCGAAAACCAGGTGACGGGTATTGGAATGTTGCATGACTTGATCGTTAACCCAGGTGCGGATTTCTAACCCAGCCGGATCAGGAATCTCATCCGTAGTCACAAGCGCAGGTCCCATAGGCCCGAAGGTATCGAAGGCCTTTCCAATCGTCCATTGGCTGGTAAAGAACTGGTAATCCCGGGCGCTGACGTCATTAAACACTACATACCCTGCTACATAATCCAACGCTTCTTGCTTTGATACAAACCGGGCTCGCTTCCCAATCACGACACCCAGCTCACCTTCCCAATCCACTTGCCTGGTAACTCGAGGGAGAACGATGGGATCGTTCGGCCCGATGATGCAGTTGCTATATTTCGCAAAAATCACAGGATATTCCGGTACGGCAAGCCCACTCTCGATAATATGATCGCGATAATTTAGACCTACGCATAGGATTTTTCCAGGGCGTGGGATTGGCGCTCTCAAGTTGACTTCTTGCAGGGGAAAGATGGCCGCCTTATTCATCATCAATTGGGCTCGACGTGCTTTTTCCAAAGCAGGCTCACCTTGTGTCAGAAAAGTACTGAGATCGGCGGGCAATGATGGATCCAGGATATTCAAGTCATGAATAACTTGATCGCCGTTTTCCGAACATAAGACCCCAATATGGGTGATTTCAGATCGTGAAAATGTTACAAGTTTCACAATTACCTCAACCTGGTTTGAATATTTTTGGTTTTGGAGAGTTCGCAGGATTCTCTGGCTTTCCGCCTCTTAACACGCGCACAATCTCCATGCAGGCGCGCTCGCGAAGCTGGCGAGATGCTTCCAGTGAGCACCAGGCCATGTGGGGGGTGACCAGTATATGCTCTTCCCTTACCAAAGGGTCATCCATTGAAGGAGGCTCAATCGAGCGGACATCCAATGCTGCACCTGCGATTTGATTGCTGCGTACAGCTGCCAAAAGTGCATCTTCATCGATGAGTGCGCCTCGCGATGTATTGATCAGGTAAGCACTGGGCTTCATCCAGGCCAGGTTCCCGGCATTAATCATGCCTCGCGTAGTCGCAGTGGCAGGAACATGCAGCGAAACATAATCCGAATTCCGCAGCAACTGTTCGAGGCTAACAGACTTTACCGTATGGGCAGCGAAAACACTCTCTTCAACGTAAGCGTCATATGCGACTACATTCAGCCCCATCCCACGGGCTTTTTGCGCTGTTAACCGGGCGATTCTCCCAAATCCGATCAGCCCTAAAGTCTGGCTGCTTAAACGAGAAATATTGAGGTTTGTTTTATCCCAGTGACCCTGCCGTGAGGCGGACATCAATGAAAAAAGGTGGCGGTTACAAGTTAAAATCAGTGCGATGGTATGTGTTGAAACTTCATCGACGAATGCATCCGGGACATTGGTAACCCAGATGCCATGTTCAGCTGCCGCGTCCAGGTCGATATTGTCGAGGCCGGTACCAAAGCGGGAAAGAATTTTGCAATTTTCCAAGGTTGCAAGCAACCCGGCAGAGTAATTTTCGACAGTGCATGCGATTGCATCTGCTCTTTTCGCCAGTTCCCGCGCTTCTGGCTCCATGATACTGCGCGCATAAACAATCTGGGCATCCAGCTCGCGGGTTAGAATCTCATTTTCTACTGTCTTGTCACCGTATTCGCTAAAAGCTACCAAAACCAAGGGTTTCATAGGTCACCAGTCATGCCGTGTTTACGATTATCTAATACTGGCCATATTCATGGCCCGCTTCAGAAAAGGCCTTGATATTTTCGTATGGCGTACCATCAAAACAGAAATCGGTGGTCGAAAGGATCCAGTTACCGCGCGGCTTCACTTTTTCCAGTAGTTGCCGCG
>CAINXK010000195.1 GCA_903854805.1 uncultured Anaerolineae bacterium | reverse complement strand
ATGATGAATATTGATACCGATGTAGATGGTTATCCGGATCTGGTAGAGATAATGTTAGGCACGGACCCGATAAAATATAATGAGCCCGAAAGCATATTTTATGCCGGTACGATAGGTAAAAGCAGGTTTGGATTCGGTAATTTCTACCTGGTCGCCGGGTTTAAAAAACAAGTTGGGGTAGTTTCCCGAAAGGAACCCAAGCGTGGCCGGGCTACCTCCGGTCATTTGTGACTTGTTGTTCAGACTAAACCATTCGTTACTAAGCCGAACACCGCCCGTGATACTTAAATTACCGGTTAATTGGTAATTGGCATCAGCGAAACTTTCAATTGCAGAATTTACTGCCTCACTTCTGTTTTCTTCCTGGTGGCTTTTACTCAAAGGAGATCCTCCCAAAGGACCCAGTCGTGGATCTGGCGGAAGGTTGGTCATCGGATACGGTTGACCATTGGGAGTTACCAGGTAGCCGGTATTGAGAAAAAGGTGGACCATATTTTGCTCGTTGGGAGAGAACCAATAATTCTGGCTTGCCGTTTCATTCCAGTAACTTCCGCCAATACTCCCTTTCAATTTGTTATTGATGGAGTAATTGTACCTGAGTTCCTGGTAAATCTGTCTGGCGCCATCATCCTCGCTCATATCAATGGCAGCCGCCGCAGTCCCGTCGCCGTCCCAACGCGTGTAAGAACCAATCTTACGATACGAACTTGTGGAGGACCAGAAATTATTTTCATTGACCCGATGTTGGGCAGATAGGGTAGCATCAAAAAGATCTCTTCGGTTAGCAAGGTTGTTCCCTTGTTCCAGCGAAGCAACGTAACCAAAAGGATCAGTTTTTCCTTCTGCATTTGGATAGGTCATGCTCATAAAACCAAGACCTGGATTATCATCCTTTTGATAGTTGATCACCAAATCAATTTTGTCTTTGACGGAGGGTAAATAAGTTGCTGAGAGTCGACCGGCCGCGGTATTTTTCCCGCTCAGGTTTCCGCCAAAAGTATTTCTGATGTATCCATCCCGGTAGTCATAAACTCCAGCGGCACGAACCATTAATTTGTCTTTGATGACAGGAATATTTATTGCGCCATTGAGCTCCTTCTGACCAAAATTTCCAATTCCTGCAGTAAGAAAACCATTGAAATCGTTGGTGGGTTTTCTGCTGATATAATTGATCGCTCCAATTTGCGCCCCTCTCCCAAACAGAGTACCCTGAGGGCCCTTCAGAATATCTACCTGTTGTAAATCAAATAATTGCACGGCAGCGCCATTGGCGCGACTGATTGGAATATTATTAAAGAAGACTGAAATTCTCGGCTGGGCAGCAGGACTTACCTCGTCGCTGGTAAGTCCGCGGATTACAAAACTCGGACGATCTGTGCCCTGCATTCTAATTTGTAAACCCGGCACAAATTCTGATAGTTGATCGAGTTCCGTAAGGTTGTTTTTCTCCAAAAAAACCCCATCGATAACATTCATGGTAATAGGCACATCCAGAAGCTGTTGCTCGCGTTTCTGGGAGGTTACAATAACGGCGTCCAGTTTAATATCTTGTTTCCCGAATATAAAGTTCAAACTATTTTGCCCTGGTTTAACATCAAATTCCACCGTTTTTGTTTCATAGCCCATGAACGAAGCCCT
>CAINXK010000194.1 GCA_903854805.1 uncultured Anaerolineae bacterium | reverse complement strand
TGTTGGTGATCGCAAGCTGCGGGGGTAAGGGTGCAAACCTGTGTGGATATGTTGGATCGAATGATATATGCTTGCCAAACCATCAGTTTTTCTTGAATTTTGCAATATATCGCATGTCTTGCGGATCAGCTTTCGTCAGATGAAACCCAGTTTCGCACTTCAGGATGCCGCTTTCCCCGCCCGCTGCAAATTGAGAGCCAGCAGTCTTTCAAGGATTTGTTCGTCGCTCAGATCATGCGGCCAACCGTAAGCATCAAAAACAGCCGCATCCAGGCGCTTATGGGCCAGATCGAGCCAGGTGGGACGGGCGTTGTACAGGTTGGTGAGTGTGCGCTTTTTGCGGTCGGCATCAGCGAGGCCAGCAGGGTTGAGCCAGTTGTCACGCATTTCCACCAGTTCTTTGGCAGCGGCGTCGATGGCATGGACGCGCGGGTCGTCGAGCGGCTCGCTGCCGGGAGCCCAGGGGAAGGGGAAGGTTTCAAACGATGATGAAGGCGTATAACGTGGACGATCTTCCAGCGATGTTCCCAGTTTTAATGACCATAGTAAATGTGATTTAGATTGTAAAACACCCAAAAAATAATTGTCTTCGCGGGCAAACACAATAACGGCATGGTCAGCTAACACATCGACATTCAACCAAACAAAAACTCTAAATTTTGCTGTTGATGGACTGGCGATATATCTTTTTTGTTTTTTTAAGATTTCACGGTATCGAGGCGATGGTCTTGCATGCAACCACCAATAGTCACGCTGAATCTTTTCTCCTCTGTCTTTTCGCTCTGGGTAAACCACCTTTTTTACAAATTCAAATGGGGCTTCATACATAGCCGCATCTTCTATAGATGTACTTACACCAAAATCAATAACCCACGATTCTTCTCCGCCACGTAATATCTGCAGCCCATTTATAGAGCGTTTGACAACACTACCGGTTTGAAGACCAAAAGGGTTAGGTATCGATAAAAGCTTTCTTGCTTCACTCGCCGTAATATCAAAGGATCCTTTTTGTTGAGATCCATAAAAGCATATATTCTTGTTTTCTACCAGAATTTTAGCTGAAGTTAAATCAAACAAAGTCGTAAGGTCTGGATTAATATTTAGAATGCTGAAACCGTCTAATTCCTTTTTTGTTTCGTATCCATTATCAAAACCTACCATAGACACATGTACCGCTGCACCATCAAGCACCCAATCTCGGTCAGATTGTGCCCAAAAAATGTCACCAGTTTCCTTTATTCGCTCCAACACCCTCCGGTTAACACCACCTCGAATAGAGTTAGTAGCTAGAAGTCCAGCACGTTTAATTTTGCCACTCTCAATCATTGCTCGGGCCTTCTCAAACCAATAACATACAAGGTCTGCAAAAGCCGGAACACGATTGTCGTAAAGTTTAAAAAGCGCATCCACGTAGGCATCGCCCAATTCAGCGCGGATCTTGTTACCACCCAAGAAAGGGGGATTGCCAACGATGACATCCGCTTCCGGCCATTCGGGCTCAACCGCTTTGCCGTCCGCATCGAAGGCCAGAATGGCGTCCATGTTCAGGATGTTGTCCATCTTCTTCAAGATCGGTTCCGACGGCAATCCGTAGCCATTCTTGAGCATCCACTGGATGTAACCAATCCAGATCGTCACCTGGGCCAGCTCGTGCGCATATTCGTTCTTCTCAATGCCAACCACCTGCGCCGGCGAAACGCTGATAAAGAAGCGCCCCGCGCCGAGCGCATCGGAGAAATTGATGACTTCATGCTGCAAATCCAGCAGAAGCTGCAGGGCCACGTACAAAAAATTTCCGCTGCCGCACGCGGGGTCGAGGACTCTGATTGCTGCCAGGGTATCGGCGAAATCGCGCAGTTTTTTGCCGAGCTTGCCAATCTCCTGGGCGCGCTTTTTTTCGGGCAGGCCCTGGGCCTGGGCAGCCAGTTGGTTACATTCGGTTTGCAAAGCCTGCCATTGACGGCGCAGCGGCGCCATCAGCACCGGCTCAACCACCAGCACAATATCATCTTTGCCGGTGTAGTGCGCGCCCAGCTCGCTGCGCTTGGTCGGGTCCAGTCCGCGCTCAAAGAGCGTGCCAAAGATGGAAGGCTCGATCGCGCCCCAGTCGAGCGCATCGA
>CAINXK010000193.1 GCA_903854805.1 uncultured Anaerolineae bacterium | reverse complement strand
CGATCGGTATCATGGCAGCGCCGGTCAACTACTCGCCGGGCGTGTAAACCGGCATAGATCGTGTGAAGAAAGGCATCAAAACCAAACCCGGCATCCCCAGCTACTGCATCCACCTGTAAATCGGGGTACTGGTCTTCGAGCTGCAAGAGCAGAGCGGCGCTGGGAAGATCTTCATGCCCATTGGCGGGGCGCACATCATCAAGAAGCGTGATGCTGAAGCGCCGGTCAGGGTCCGCCAGGCGCAAAGGCAGACTGCGGTAACCATAGCGGGCCTCTCCGTTTTCGTGTTTCGCCGCATCTTTTTTAGTTGAAAGGTTCGGACTTTCTCCTGGTTGGTTGGAGCCGGTATACCAGATGTAGCGCGCATCTGGATCACGCGGCGTGGCTTGATGGCAAACTTGGGCACAGGCCAAAGTATTGCAGTCGCAACCCCGGCGTTCTTTTTCTTTGGCATGGCAAGGGCGCGGGTTTTCAGGTGTGCAAGGCTGGTAGCAGGCCTCGGTCACCGAAATGCAGCGCAGACTTGCAGCGGCATCGTGGATCTGTCCATCCGGGCAGATCAGGGCTTTTTCCCAGGCTTGTGGACTGAGCACAGGGGTCTGTCGCATGACCCCCACCGCTTCTGCTAACAGCATGTTCAGCTTTTGTACTTCAATCATCACAATCTCCTCCCCCTTTTCTACCGAGATCGTTTCATTGCTGGCATCTGAGTTGTCCCCCAGCGTCGTCAAAAAATAGCGCACACCTCCTTCGGTGGGATAAACCCCCTTCTGAAAGCCAAACCAGGCCACATCATCCGCATAACGACCATCGCGCATGTTTTTGAGAGTCTGGCTGCGCGTCCATTGATGCGAAATTTGCCAGGCTACCAGTAAAAAGAAGGAAACTGGGTCAAAGGGTTCCCACCCGCGCCCTGATCGCCATCCCAAAAGATGGGCCAGGACGGGGCGTAACCCACTGAAATCCACCAGGCGCAGCAACAGATCGAAGTTGGATAGGTTTTTCCAGGCCATAACTTGAGCCGGATCGACTACCTCTGTCTGCCAGGGGTAGACATATGCTGAGCGGTAACTTTTCTTCGGCGAAGAAGGGATTTCAGCGGGAGTAGGCCACTTCAATGGCAGGCTCTTCTGCAAGCTCAACAGATTGCATTGACTGATAAACTGCCTGTCTTCGGCTCGGGTTTGCTCAGATGTGCCCATTCCGACCTCCCCGTCGTTTCAGCCAGGCTTGAGCCCTTTGATCGGCTAACTCATACTGCCTCTGGTTGTGCCGGGCCATCAGGCTGCGCAGTGCCTGGCTGTGTGCTGGTTGGCTCAACCACACCAGCGCTTCATTCCGCATCCGCCCCACCTGTCCATCACTGATTCCGAGCCGCTTACCTATCGCCCGCAACGTCTGTGCCTCTTGATCTTGCAGCCCATAATAGGCTGTCATGACCTCTGCCAGTTGTTTCGGCAGCCGTTCTACCAGTCCAAGTACACTCTCCCTGATCTCCTCCTGGTCTTTTTGCCACGCCGGATCCACACCTATTTCATATCGGTACAACGCCAGAACGCTGATCGGCACTTCTCGTTTCATTCGCCGCTGTTCAGACTTTACAGCTGACCAAACATGCTTCATAATTGCCTGGTAGGCATAGGTCGCAAATCTGGCCCCTCGCTCAGGATCATAGCCTAATACTGCCCGCCATAACCCT
>CAINXK010000192.1 GCA_903854805.1 uncultured Anaerolineae bacterium | reverse complement strand
GGCAAGTTCTTGATTGGCAAGGACTAACTCCTCGGCCCGTTTTTCCTTTTCTTTATTTTGATAGGCAAGTTTCTTGCTTTCATGCAGGGCTTCTTCCGCGCGTTTTCGCTCACTGATATCGATGATCACCATGCGGACTGTAACAGGTTCGTTATTGTCCGGCTTGGAGTCTGCCAGAAAATTCGGACTGATGGTGGCTTTAAGATGCGCCCAAAAATACGATCCATCCTTTTTCAGCATCTGCATATCCAGTGCCAGTGATCGTCCGTTTTTAAAAAGCTGATTGCGAACCTTGAAGTAGGCGGACTGATGGTCGCCGGTGACGAAGCGATGAAACGGCTTCATCACCATGTCTGCCCGGGTGACACCCAGCAGGCTGGCGGCAGTCAGGTTAGTTTCAATGATGATATCTTCTGCGTTGAACGTGCAGTAGCCCACCGGAGCCAGGTCGTATAGATCGAAATAACGCGCCCGCGCAACTTCCAATTCGTTCTGTGTTTTGCGCAGTTCTTCGTTCTGCATCTCCAGTTCAATTTTATGAAACCCTAAATCTTCAAATACAACCTCGCGCCGATGCACTTCATCTTGCAAGACCAGGCCCAGATCGTGGGTAGGTTGCTGCCCACGATCTGTAATGTCGTGGATGATTAAAAAAAGGACCGGTTTGTGCCGCCAAATGATTATGGAAGAAAGTTCTTCCACAGCGCGTACTTCTCCACTGGCCAGGCGGTGTATAAGTTCAAGGTAATTTCGCCCCTCACTATTTACTTTTTGGCGTTCAGCTGTCAACTTTTCATCAGACATGCAAAATATTTCTGAGACAGACATGCTGGACAGTTTTTGTTGGGGGTATCCGTAGAATTGTACTGCGGCGGGGTTGGTTTTAAGAATATGACCGGTGTTTGGTTCTACCAGTAACATGATGGCCGTATGGTTATCGAATAGCAGTTCCCATGAAAGATCGTTTTCGATAGGGAATTTATTTTCCTGAAGATTGTTTTTTTTATTAACCATACAGTTACTCCAAGCATAAGTTTTGTGCAATAGTGCCATAAGTGCAAAAAATGGCGAAAAAAGGTAGATTTAGATGCGCAAGGTGAGCTGAATGGCGAACTTGTTGTCTGACGAGAAGCGATCTACCAGCATAAACACTGCGCTGGGCGAACCTTACCAAACAATCCGAGCCGAACCACTCGATATGCGCAAAAGAATGCGCGCCAACTTTGACTTGTTCTTTCACGGCAGGGTGTGTATTTTCTTTCCAACCATCCGGAACTTGGTGGCATTGGTTTGCCAATCCATCACTTGCCATAATCGTTCATGGCCTAAATCAAGCGCAACCGGGAAATCTTCCAACTGTACGCTTTTCTCGGCGAGCTCTGGACGGTCTCGCCGACGTTCGCTCAATCGGTGCTTCTGGTTATGCCCATTTTGGCCAAAGTCCCTGGTTCAAAGCCAGCTGACCTCAAAATACCAGCATGGCATTAAGCACCTCAAATCGATCTATCCCATCTCAAATTGACAGAGAATGAGATTGTTACTTCCGGCAGCCCAGCAACGTAAAAAGCCAGGGCAGCCTGGTGGATGGGTGCTTCGAATTCTTCTGTGCTTGAATTCTCGATGATCTCTGCAGCACCCACGCTAATTGGAGCGGTGACTGCTGCCTGCCGGTTCCATTGTCGGCATGGTGTCTTTGGCGTGAATACGTTCCGCCGGTGGATGGGCCTGTTGGGTACTTGAACCCGGCAGGATAAGCCCAGCCCACCCGCATCTGTTGTGAACGTTTGCGGGTAGATGGTTGGGAAGGTCTGGACCAAACCCTAATCTCCAGTCGGTTTCCGAACTGGCCGTTGGCATTGTTGAATTTTTCGATGCCGAATATGATCAGGGACAGGGGTTGATGATAACGCGGGGATGCTGTAAAGGTATGCCGGCAGATTCGCTAATGTAGCATAGGTTGTTGAGCCCGGTCAAAGCACCGATATTGGCCAACTACCGTTTGCAGGCCGTTATGCTTTGTCTGAAAAAACACCACTGTTTTGAATAGAAGTTGGTAATTATAACCTTCATTCTTTCTATTCGTTGAAATGATTTTGAGTCGCCAGTATTTTTCAGCCATTTGAGTGTAAATTGGGGGTGATAGGCTGAGTATTTCCAAGATGCGGGTTTGTAAATCCGATATTGGTGGCATAGAGTGACCGAGGACACCGAAATATTCAACCTGTCATTTGCGATACTAACAGCGCGCAGGATGCTTCGGCTCAATTCATTTTTAATCGTTTGCCAGGTGGCTGGTTTGCTCGGTCTACGTAATATGAGTGTCAACCGGTCATCCGCCTAATCCAATTCGTGAACTTGTTTCATCCAGGATGAAGATCGAAAATACCAGGCAATCCTGGTCGCAGCATGACTGCTAGCAAAAGCGGAAAGCCGTCAATTCGTTCGGTTGTTCAGGCCAGGTCTGGGTTAATTCCCCGAGCTTACCAGAAATTCACGAGTTCACAATATTTTCAGCGAATGGAAAGTTATCAAAGTAAATATAAGGTTTATTTGTGCCAGAGCGTTCTGGGGTCGTTTGGACTCCGGAACGCTTTATTTATTGTTTAACGCTTTCGGCATCTGGGCTAACGGCGAGGCTGGGCTTTGACAGGCTCAGTCCGCCTGCGGTCAGCATTTAGCTGCAACCTTTTTCTCTTTTGAGCGTAAATATATTGAATAACGCGGTTCGAAAAATTAAGAATATTGAATCTGATTTTTAAATATTGAACATGATATTGACAATCATGATTAAATCGTTATAATAATTGAATAATCGCGATTTTAATATTAATAAGGAGAATTTTATGAGAAACCGAAGTCAACTTGCCCTGGGTTTGATCCTTATCCTGTTGGGCGGCTGGTTTATCGCCCAACGCCAGTACCCGGCCCTGGCTCAATGGACCCAGCTGACGATGAGCTGGCCGCTCAACATTGTGGCAGCCGGTGCATTGATATTATTGATCGGGCTGGTGGTGGGTGCGCCGGGGATGGCCGTTCCGGCTGCGATTGTGTCAGGCATTGGCGGAATTTTGTATTACCAGATGGTCACTGAAGACTTTACCTCGTGGAGTTATATGTGGGCGCTGATCCCTGGTTTTGTGGGGGTGGGCGAGATTATCTCGGGCTTGCTGAGCCAGAATACTCACAAGGCTCGTTCTGGGGTCAACCTGATGGTCATCAGTGCTGTATTGTTTCTTGTTTTCGCGGCTGCGCTTGGCAGGCTCAACATCCTGGGACCTTATGGTCCTGCGGTTCTGCTGATCGTGGTAGGCGTCTGGGTCTTGGGCCGTGGGTTGTGGCGTAAGAATTGATTAAAGGAGACATTATGAGACGCGGAAATGTTTTTTGGGGTCTGATTTTAATCGTGCTGGGTGTGCTTTTCTATTTGAGGACCATTGGCCTGATCAAAGATGTCTTTGAGTGGTTCTGGCCGGTTGCTTTGATCCTGCTCGGGATCTGGGTGCTGGTCGGGCGTTTTGCGCCATCCCTTGCCGGAAGCGGAGAAACTTTTTCGGTCGATCTGCAGGGTGCTGCACGCCTCGATCTGGAAGTCGATCAGGGGGCGGGCGCGCTTTCAATTTCTGGTGGCGCGCCGGCAGGTGTGGCCATCAGCGGGAATAAGGCTGCCGCCCTGGATCTCAACAGCCAATTGACAGGTGAAAGCCTGGGTGTCAAGCTGGAGGCCGGGCCAACCTTCCTGCCTTTTCTTGGACCGGATGGCGGCGAATGGCGTTTTCAATTGACACAGGAAGTGCCGGTCGCGATTAAGTTGGAAGCCGGCGCCAGCAGCCTCGATCTTGATTTGACGGATGTTAAATTAACTTTTCTGGGAGTGGAAACCGGGGCTTCCAGCCTGCGGCTGAAGCTGCCGGTTAACGCCGGTAAGAGCCTGGTGAATATCGAAGCAGGTGCGGCTTCGATTGATATGAGCGTACCGGAGGGTGTGGGTGCGCGTATTCGCATTGAGCAGGGTGCATCTTCTCTCGATATTGATCAAAAGCGCTTTCCAAAAGTCACCGATTTGGACGGATTATTTCAATCTGCAGATTATGACAGTGCCGTCAACCGGGTGGAGGTCAACCTGGAGGGTGGCGCGAGTACAGTAAAGGTGCACTGATGAAACCATTTTATCTGTCAATGCTGGTCAGGAGTATCCTATGAAACGGTTTGAGGCTCGCACGTTATTTGGCGGAGGTTTGGTCCTGTTGGGCAGCTTGATGCTGCTAGAGAGGTTTGGCATCCTGCGGGGTGCGGCTGACCTGTTTTGGGGCGTAGCTTTGTTACTGGCGGCGTCTTATTTCTTATATGTCTTTGCGCAGGATCCACAGGAGCGTTGGTGGGCCATTATCCCGGCATTGTCGCTGCTTGGCATGGCGGCTAATGTGCTGCTGCCCAAGGCTTTCAGCGGATTGGGTGGCGGTATCTTCCTGGGTGCGTTGGGGCTGGCTTTCTTCATCATCTATTTGACCGATCGTTCGCGTTGGTGGGCTATCATTCCGGGCGGGGTCTTGTTTACATTGGCGCTGGTGGCCAGCCTGGAAGAAGTTGTCAGTCAGGTCAATACTGCCAGCCTGTTCTTTGTTGGGTTGGGGTTCACCTTTCTGCTGGTGGCTATCCTGCCGAACCCGGGTGGTAAGATGCAGTGGGCTTACATCCCGGCTGCTGTGCTTATGTTGATGGGAGCGCTGCTTGGCAGCCAGAGCAATTCCAGTTTGGCCGATTATATCTGGCCAGCTGCCTTGATCATCGCCGGGTTGGTGGTCATATTGAGCTTTTTCATCCAAAAGGAATAAGAATAGCCAATACAATAAATATGTCAGCGCCCGGCAGTAGCTCACCTGCCGGGCGCTGACTCACTGCGTGAGTAAATCTGACTGATTGTTGGAAGACTCGCAGATAGAGTTGGGTTAATTATTTTGTGGTGATTTGTGTACACAAGGCACCATGTGCACAAGGCACCATGTACACAAGGCAGCATCTACGAGCGGCGCACCGATCAGCGTACCATTGCAGGCAATGTTTGCGACTTCTGGGGCGCGGCGACGTGGTGTTCGCAGGTTTTCGTCAAAGCGGGGCAATCTGGCCAGAACGATTGGGTTTGTGTGTGGCATTTTAAATAACGATTTTGCGCGGCGCAGTTATAATTAATGAGATGGTCTCAGATCAGCCCTGTTTGCTAAAAGACGGTAGGCCATCGAATTGGAATGAATCGCATGCTTGCAGCCAGGTGTGTCAGATCCTGTTCAGCTGAAGCCTGGGGGTACAACGCAAAGCGCAGGTCGGTTTGTCGATTTTCTTCAGGTAGCGCATGCAACAAGGAGAGCAAAATGTCACCACGCCTAAAATGGGGTTTGATTACAGGAGGAGTCGTCGCGCTCCTCAATCTTTGTGGAGGCACTTTATTGGGAGCATTCAATAATTGCTTTTCCATCGTAACGGTAGCAATCGCAGCGGTTGTAGCTGGCTATTTTTGTGCCCACCAAGAACCTGCTGAAGAAGCCATCAAGGCAGGTGGAATTGCTGGGGCAATCGTAGGGGCTATGAACCTGGTTAGCCAATTGATAGGCGGAATTTTGGGCGGGCTGATTGGTTTGGGCATACTGGCTGCTTTCACACCTCAGGCGAAAGCAGATCCATCATCTTTTTCGACGGGCGCAGGTCTTGGGATTGGTATTATTGTGATTGCTGCAATAGTGACAGGCATAATATTAATTTTGGGTGGAGCAGGAATCGGAGCACTAACTGCAAAGTTGGCAATGCCGAAAACAGAAACCGTCAAAGAAATCAAAAACGATTTCAATTAACCGCTCCGAACAAACCGTGCACACTTTCGCCATGCTTCGGCAGGTGGGCCGCTGCGCGTTGAGCTCTCAAGCTTCGTCCACACCAATCCGCTTGAAGCCATTAGTAGGGTCAGCATGCCAGTCGTTGGCCTGTTATAAAAATCATTGCGCTTATTATGGGAGCAAAATGGTAACCAATATTGAAGAACTCTCATTGAATGCCTGGGCCTCGCTTCAAACCGTGATCTATGATGGCTGGGTAATCCGTTTCGCCAATGGTTACACCAAGCGGGCTAATTCCGTCAACCCGCTTTACCCTTCAAGCATGGATATTGATGAGAAACTGCGCTTCTGTGAAAATCTTTATCGCGAGAAGAAATTGCCTGTCGTTTTTAAAATGACTCCTGCCGTTTATCCCAGCAATTTGGATGACAGACTGTCTGAAAGTGGTTATCAAAAAAATTCCCCAACCAGTGTTCAAACTGTGGATTTAGAAACTATTAACCTGCCAACACATTCTGAAGGAGAGAACCACGAAAATTTATCCGATGAATGGTTGGAAAATTTTTGTAATCTGAGTGCTATTTCTGAACTACGTAGAGAGACACTGCGAGGCATCCTGACCAACATTGTTCCGCGCCATTGTTTTGTGTCTGTTAAGTCTATTGACAGAGTGGTTGCCTGTGGTTTAGGAGTGCTGCAATCCGGCTATATT
>CAINXK010000191.1 GCA_903854805.1 uncultured Anaerolineae bacterium | reverse complement strand
TGACACGAACACTATCGATTGTAACTTCAACCATTTCAGACATAAGCACTCCTGTAAGGTACAACCTATTTTACTGCGTCTTGAGTAAAATTGCGAACTTTATGGTTGTGATAGCCTGGTTTTCTTATATTCCTATTAGAGGGTTGGATGAGTCAATTGACTCATTACACTTTTGATGAAGATTTTGTAATCAGTCAAATGTACCGTTGCGGAAAACGTAATCAGTTAAATGACTCGTTACGCTTTTTAGAGCCACAGCGAGGAAAGTCGAAATTTAGTTTCTTGAAAGCGTAATCAGTCGATTGACTGATTACGCTGTTTCCATGTTTTTCTCCAGGAGTAGAATTGAGTTACCAGGCCCAATTTTTACCCAAAAGGAGAAATAAACATGTTCAACAACCCTATTTTAGCCCGTATTTCTGATTTTTCGAGTCTTTTCCGACCCAAAAGAATCAACCTGCACAATGCTTTCTTAAACCCCAAGGGACTACCTGATTTCGTTTCAGATTGTCCATCGGCCATGCGCATCCTTGATTTGATCGGTCCTCTATCCTGGCAAGAATTTCCAGAGCGTAACCTGCTTCGGAACTGGGGCCAGCCTGCCATTCCATATGCTGCTTTCAGTGCCGCCTGTCTTTTGAAGCTCAATGAAGATATGGTTTCGATGGGCGACCTGCATTTGTACCTATTGGAGCATCCCGCTTTCATATGGCTGCTGGGATTCCCGCTCAAGCCTTCCCGACAACATGCTTGTGGTTTTGACCCTCAAGCCAGTTTGCCCACCGAACGCCATCTTACCTACATGCTGCGATCAATACCGAACTCATCCCTGCAATTCCTGTTGGATGGAAGTGTCCGAATGTTGTTGCAATATTTTGCCAGATCAGGCATCCGAGCGGGAGAGTGTACATCATTGGATACCAAGCATATTCTGGCGTGGGTCCAAGAGAACAACCCCAAGGCCTATGTTGAAACTCGGTTTGACAAAACCAAACAGCCAAAGGGCGATCCTGATTGTAAACTGGGCTGTAAACGCCGCCATAATCAATGCACATCCAAAACCGATCAGGTTGCTACTCCAAACAAGAAACCCATCCCGGGCTCAACCATATCAGTGGGCGAATTCTATTGGGGTTACGGATCGGGCGTCGTGGTTAGTAAGGTTCAGGATCAAGGCGAGTTCATTGTATCTGAGATGACGCTGACCTTCGATCATGCCGATGTCAGCTATTTCTTCCCACTCATGGCCAAAACCGAGAAAGTCCTGGGTTTTAAGACGCGTTTTGGCACTTTTGATGCTGCTTTTGACGCCTGGTATGTTTACGATTACTTTCATCGCAACGATGATCCACAGGCTTTCGCTGCTGTCCCGTTCTCAGATAAAGGCGGTTACAAGGTCAATGACCGCCAGTTTAGCCCAGAAGGATTGCCGATCTGCGCAGCAGGTTTAGAAATGCCACTCAAGTTCACTTACATGGACCGGACTATTTCCATTATTCCACACGAGCGCGGGAAATATGTCTGTCCATTGTTGCCAAAACGAGAAGATATTGCTTGCCCGATCAACCATAAAAACTGGAAAGGAAAAGGTTGTACAGCAGCCATGCCTACCAGTATTGGAGCCAGGCTGCGTTACAGCCTTGATCGAGATGGCGATGTGTATAAAGATACCTACCGCCAGCGCACCGCCGTAGAGCGAATTAATAGCCAGGCCTATGCCCTGGGAATTGAGCGCCCGCTTTTTCGCAATGGAAATGCCATCGAAAACATCAACACGCTGATTTACACGCTCATTAATTTGCGCCTGATTCAGCGTTTGCGGCAAATGGGGTAAATGTTAAAGAATTCCCAAGCCAGCGTAATCAGTCGTTTGACTGGTTGCGCTGGCTTCGGTCCAAAGCGTAATCAGTCCTGACTCATCTAACCCTCCTATTATGCCACCACGCATCGGTAACATTCCACAGTTACCGGCTGCCCAATAATCCCCACCCAGGCCTAAGACCCTGGCTATCTCCATTTTCAGGCAGACTACC
>CAINXK010000190.1 GCA_903854805.1 uncultured Anaerolineae bacterium | reverse complement strand
TCTTTTGACAGGACCGCCTTGAAACTGTCATTGGCTATCCCAGAAAACGCCCGATTGGTATGTTCGGTGGGAAGATTGAGCGCACAAAAAGCGCCTTTGGATTTTGTGCGCATGGCAGCCATCATAAACAGCCAACAACCAGGCGTGCATTTCGCCTGGATCGGGGGCGGTCCATTGGAAGAATCTGCCCGCGCATTAAGTGCCGAACTCGGATTGAGGGAAGTTCTCCATTTTGCCGGGTATCGCACGGATATCCCTGAAATCTTACAAGTGGCAGATTGCTTTGTGCTGCCTTCGTTGTGGGAAGGCTTTCCAATTGTCCTTTTGGAGGCCATGGCTGCAGGAGCACCAGTGGTTGCTACCGATATTCCAGGAAATACGGATGCAATTCGTTCTGGTGTTGATGGTTGGTTGGTTTCGGTTAAGAATCCTCAGGCTTTGGCCAAAGCGGTACTGGATGTGTTGAATAATCCTGATCTGGCAAAGGCTTTTCGGGAAAATAGTAAGCGGCGCGTCGAGCAAGAGTTTACCCGTCAGACTATGCTGGAGAGGCTTGCGGAACTTTACATGCTGATTGCCTCAAAACGTAGTTTGAAGATTCCCCAATCTATTTCACCAAAGGGTATTGTATGAGTGCTCCCTTGCGCGTTATTGGTACTTTGTTGGGAGATATCCGGCGAAAGCCTGATATGAAAATTAAATATGGAGGCTTCTTTAAGGCTGTTGGTGAGCGCTTTGACCTGCTGGATGTTTATGATGCCAGCCTGGTGGGGTGGCCAAAGTATTGGAATGCTTTGCAAACATTTTCTCCATCGATCCCACGCTGGAAAGCCCGATTTTTCAAGAATGTGCCAGCTTTTGAGGCTCGGTCACTGCGTGCGCAGAAGCATTTTCGCAGTTTGAAAGGTCGTGCGGATGTGATACTACAGTTAGGGGCATTGTTTGATGGGACTTTTGATGATTGCGCTCTTCCGGTAGTGCTGTATACAGATAACACATCAAGTATTACCGCTCAGCACGCAATTTCTAATATCTTTTCGGATGCCGAATTGAAGGATTGGATGAAACATGAATCCAGTTTTTACCACCGCGCAGCTCATATATGTACACGCGCCAATATAGTAAAGCGTTCGCTTGTGACTGATTATGGTGTTTTGGCAGACCGAATATCGGTTATCGGCGGCGGTATCAGTTTTTCAGACCTGACGGAGGTTGTGCGGCCCAAAAGAGACTCAGCGTTCACCTTAATTTTTATTGGTACAGATTTTTATCGAAAAGGTGGTGATCTTGTCCTGAAGGCTTTTGCGCGGGTTCGCCTGGTTCACCCTGATGCGCGTTTGATCATGGTTACGAAGGATGAAATTCCGCAAGGATTACCATTGGAAGGCGTCAATGTGTATGGGGCAAGTTGGGATCGAGCGCAAATTAATGCCCTTTACAGTCAGGCAGATGTTTTTATTCTTCCTTCAAGACATGAAACCTGGGGAGATGTGCTTCTCGAAGCAATGTCTTTTGGATTGCCCTGTATTGGCGTTTACGGACAGGCGATGGAAGAAATTATTATTCATGGCGAGACTGGCATGCTGGTTGCGCCTGAAAATATCGAATTATTAGCAGATGAAATTATCAAATTATGTGAGCAGCCCGATCTGCGTCAGAGTATGGGGCAGGCTGCGCGAAGGCTTTTTACAAAGGAATTTACCTGGGATCGTGTGGTTGATCGTCTGGCACCTATTTTATACGCGGCTGCCCACAAGAATCCCGTATCCGACCCTTACCCACCATTAAGTTAGAAAGGAATTTAGTATGAAAAACAATTTTTTTACACTTCTTATCGTACCGCTCGTAATTTTGAGCCTATTTTTTGGTTTGGTGCTGCCAGCACAGGCGCAAGGAATTTCTACTCCAAATGAGATATCTTTGCTCCAAATCAGCGCGAGCGAAATTCAGCTGAATGGACCGTATGACTCGTCTACGGTAACCTTTGGTTTACCAGCCAGCTGGAATTTGACCGCCGGTGCCAAACTGCAGTTGAATATGGCTGTTTCGTTTAGCACCGTTGTGAAACAGGGTGCTGATATTACTGCACCGGTTGTTCAAGGCGGCACCCTTACCGTTCGTTTTAACGGTGTGACGGTGGGTGTACTATCTTTGAACGAAACCGGCGAAGTCAGCTCGGCTTTTGATCTTCCTGCATCTTCACTGGTTTCACAGCGTTCGGATGGACGCATGGAATTGAGTTTCGTTCTGGATAGCGGAATATCCTGCTTCGTAAACCAGCAGATGACGGTCTTTGTGCATACAAATTCGCTGTTTACTCTGCCGCATGAGGATGTTACCCCAGATACCAGTTTGATCAATTTTCCCCGGCCTTTGAATCAAGATTCTGTCTTTGCTGAGACGGCCATCGTTGTAGTTCCAGACCAGCCTTCTTCGGCCGAACTGCAGGCAGCTTTGACTGTGGCTGCCGGGTTTGGCAGCATGGCTGGAAGCGGACTGACGATGGACATGACTACGGTTGGAAAGCTAACTCCTGACCAACAGGCAAACAACCAATTAATCCTGGTTGGCAAGGCTGCTTCATTGCCTTTGTTGAAGGAATTGACCTTACCGATGGCATTCGATGGTAGTCAATTTAAGCTTGATGCCAGTGGACAGGATAATGGTGTTGTCCAGATGATTACTTCTCCGTGGGCGGTTGGCAAAGTTGCCCTGGTGGTTGCTGGAAATACTGATGCGGGAGTCATCAAGGCTGCCCAGGCAGTTAGCACTGGTTTGCTGCGGCCAAATACATCACCAAACTTGGCGATTGTTGAAAATGTTCAGCAAAGCCAGATTTCGGCATCCGCACCGGTTGACCAGACCCTTTCGGATCTGGCACTTGCCGAGAAAAAAATTGTGACTACTCCCGGAAAAGCGATTAAAACCCTTCGTTTTGGCTCCACTGCCAGCGCAAGCTATCGTTTCTATATGCCACCCGGACAGACTGTTACCACGGATGCTTATTTTGACCTGGTATTTGGTCATTCCACCTTGTTGAATTACAGCCGGTCTGGCCTGGTAATTCTGGTGAATTCTCAGCCAATCGGCACAGTTCGGATGAGCGATGCAACCGCTGCCCAGACCACCAACCACGCCCGCTTCACCATTCCAGCCACTGTAATTCTGCCTGGTTACAACAGGATTGAAATTCGCTCAAACCTGATTCCAAATGATGCTTGCACCAATCCAACTTTTGATGGATTGTGGGTAACACTCTGGCCTGAATCAATCCTGCATATGCCGCTTGTTGCCAACCAGGTTGCGCTTATTTCTGCCTTCGATTTATCTGCCTATCCGGCTCCGTTTGTTTTGCAACCAACTCTCTCAACGACGGCTTTTGTGCTGCCGCATGACGATTTGGATGCCTGGCGTTCGGCTTTAAGGGTTGCCAACTTCCTTGGCAATCGTACACAGGGCGCACTCTTCAATTTTGCGACTTTCTATGGCGATGAAGTTAAGGACCCAACCCGGGCCAACTATAATTTTTTGATCATTGGTCGTCCCACTCAACTTCCGATTATCTCAGAAATTAATGCCAATCTGCCGGCCCCTTTTAATCCATCGAGTGATGTGGCTATTGAGAGTAATATGCAAGTGCAGTTCAGCATTCCGGAAAATGCGCCATCTGGTTATGTACAACTGATGGCTTCTCCTTGGAACCCGGATAACATGATTATCGCGGCGTTTGGTAATTCTCCTGAAGGGGTAAGTTGGGCAGCGTCTGCTCTTGTCGATGCCCCCTTACGCTCACGCCTGGCAGGTAACTTTGCTGCGATCAGTGGGTCCCAGGTCATTGCCACAGATACACGCCTGACCGGATTTGTAACCGGAGCCAACAATGCAGTATCGGGAATTTCTCCTGGGGTTATTGCGCCGGTAAACCTGATTCTGAATTCACCGGCTGCGGGCCAGCCGAGTTGGCTGCTACCGGCCATTTATTTAGCTTCAATCCTAATTTTGGTTGTTCTTTTTTCGGTAATTTTGGGCGCATGGATACGAGGCCGCAAGGGAAATAATCGGTAATGTTGTCTGGCCGTAATACTTAAGGATGGCTATTTCAAAGGTGTTTCAGCTTATCCTGGCTGAAACACCTTTGACGATTGAATGGTAAATATTCGTATATAAACATTAGTTGATCAGAGAGATAAGACGTCATCGGAGTAAGGAAAATAAGGATAATCGACTTAGTTGCGTGCAGCAGTAGTGGCCACAGACCATAGAGTCAAAATTCCTTTCCCTGAAGCGCAACTACCAGTAGACTTAAATTCAGAGTAAAGTCGCATATTGGTCATTTGGCCGCATCAACCAATGTTAGGATGTATTTAAGATTACCTATAGACCAAATATTACGCAGAATATGGGCAAAATTAAACGCAAAGCCTGCGGAATAGCGCTTCGGGTGTTGGAAATTCTTCTTATTCGCATTTAGTCCACTCAATTTATCCGCCTTTTTGTTTTCCTGAGCTGGCTGTTAACATATTATTGAAAATTAATATGTTCGTTATGACAGCTGAGCACGCTATGAAAAACATTTTTTTGGAGTATCGTGATAAATAAATTAAAATTAAGCTTGACTAAATCACACCGGATGAAACGAATGTGGAAGCGAGTAATATCACATTTCTTTGTTGAACGATGGATTGTTTTGGCAGCATCAATTTCTTCTGAAAAGGATGTTGTAACTTGGAATGACTTCAAGCCTATCCAGCTTTCATCAGATAGTGACTGGGCCGATCCATTCTTGTGGGTTCATGCTGGAAAGTACTATATTTTCCTGGAAGAAAAACCATATTCTACAAATATTGGTCGTATTGTCTGTCTGTCCCTTGCTGCGAATATGCAAATTTTATCCCAAGAAATTGTTTTGGAGCTACCATATCACCTTTCTTATCCTTTTTTATTCGAATTCCAAGGCCAATTATATATGGTGCCTGAGTCGATGAGAAATAACTCCATTGATTTATTCAAATGTGTAGAATTTCCTTTTCGATGGGAATTTGAAAAAACGCTAATTGCGGATATTAAGGCTGTGGATACAACCTTGCTGGAAAAAGATGGCAAGTGGTGGTTGTTTGCAAATGTTGTTGAGAATGGTGGCACAAGTTGGGATAATTTGAATCTTTACATGGCAGATAATCCACTTTCAGATCAATGGACCCCTCACCCCAAAAACCCAATTGTTAGAAATATTAGTTCTGCTCGTCCTGCAGGGAATTTCCAGATTCAAAAAGGTTACTTGACCCGCCCATCTCAAGACTGTTCAACTCGTTACGGTTACGCAATAAATTTTAATCGTGTTAATGTATTGAATGAAACAGAGTATGAGGAAATTTGTAATGATAAATTTAAACCCCCAAGATTTGGAAAAACAATCGCTAGCCATACCTGGAATGAAAAAATGGATTTACGAGTTATTGATGCGAAGATTCTTGTTCGAAAAAAAGGTAATAAAAAATAATGCTGGGTCGCTGATAAAGTGAAAAAACCGACTTATTTCAAAGGGGCGATTACTGGATGATTGATCTTGCTCACGCAACGTATTGCTGTGTTATCCCTCCAATATTTAGTAGCCCGGGTGGTTAGCATTTTAATGACATAATAGCCGAGACTAAAATATCTCAAAAATTGACAGATTATTTTCTTCTATTGCATACACTGATGTCGTCATTTTGAGGTGTAAACGATTCTATTGTTTCGACGATGCATAATCATTTCAGAAACTCATTCGCAAGATAGGCTACACCAACTTAGTAGGTTTATATCTAATTTCGGGTCGAGTGTCCACACGTCAGATTCTACTCCTCGCTGGTCGCTAAACTCCTTTCCGAGGGTAGCGGCAAATAGTGTGGTAGTGTGCGCTTTCCTAAAAGTGTTAATAATTTAATCGGTAGTAGTATATAGCAACATAGGTTAAAATAAAATGATTTTTCAAAGTGAAAAAATTTCATAAAAATATATATAAAGGTGTGCCCAAAAATGAAACCGAATTTCATCCATATTCGTGAAAGAATAATTTCTCGGCTAGGAACTCTATCAACTGATATCAAAGATTATATTCATTTTAACCCAAAAGATTTTTCATGGAAATGCCGGTGGAGAATGAAATTCGATCGAAATCCATTATTTGTGGAAGTCTCGGATAAGTATAAAGTTAAAGCCTATGCTGAAGCTAGAGGGGTTCGTTCGGCTAAAACGATTTATGTTACAGATCAACCTGAGACGATTCCGTTTGACTCTTTGCCTGATAGTTATTTTATAAAAGCAACTCATGGGTGTGGATGGAATATTTTATGTAAAGATGGTAAATATTTCATCTATAAGACAGAATTTAATACGAGCAATAGTGATGAAATGCGAAAGTTTGAGTTGACTCGAGCGCAAGTTTTGGAAAAATGCAAATCCTGGCTAACCACTGTTTATTCTAAAAGACAATGGGCTTATAAATGTATCAAGCCATTAATAATGGTTGAAGAATTATTTTCCCCACAATATGCTGGAGAAGAACTATTGGATTATAAGGTTTATACATTTAACGGGGTTGCAAAAGTGATAAACATTCTTGGGCCAACAATCCGAAAGAAAAATGAAAATGTTTTGCTTGACCCCAATTGGCAGGAATATATATTGATTCATGATAAATACAATCGTCCAAGCACTCTGCCCAGGAAACCTGATAATTTGAAAGAAATTATTGATTCTGCTGAAAAACTCGGAAAAGGCATAGATTTCGTTCGAGTGGATTTTTATAATACTGATAAAGGCATTTTTTTAGGAGAAATGACTATTTATCCAGAAGGAGGAAGACAAAATAGCCCATCTTTTGACCCGGAGTTTAATAAGTGGCTAGGCGCCCAATGGATTCTGCCCACGCATCAATGATATAACTTTCAACATGTGATCAGGTTTTTGGAATTGGAATATTTCCTTTCCAAGGGTTTATAGCAGGTATTTTTTCTTCCCTATATGCTTGGATGTCTTTTCATTAGCAGAATAAATTTTTTCGGTCTCCCATTTTTTTAATAATATTTCAATACGTTAACAATACCTTCGCCAATTATGTACTTTCGAAAGGTTGAAGAGCCGGGTGAATAGCGCCCAAACGGGCAATTTGCTGAAATATCTCGGCTAATAAAATGGCATCAGGTTTTTCCGGAAGCATTTTTATTGTTTCGGTTG
>CAINXK010000189.1 GCA_903854805.1 uncultured Anaerolineae bacterium | reverse complement strand
CCCGGTGAAACCGAGCAAGAGTTCCAGGCGCTGATGGATTTCATCCAGGAGACACGCTTCGACCGCGTGGGCGCGTTTAAGTTTTCATTTGAACCCGGTACCAGTAGTGAGGTTCTGGGAGATTCTGTACCGAGTGAAATCAAGGATGAACGTTGGGAACGGTTGATGTCCGTTCAGCAAAATATTTCATTACAGATCAACCAATCTTATGTAGGCAAAACCCTCGACATCCTGGTGGAAGGCTACGATAAGGGCTTGACCATCGGACGTTCATACCGCGATGCGCCTGAGATCGATGGGCTGGTATTCGCTGAAGGACGTGCTGAAATCGGTAATATTGTTCCAGTGAGAATCAGCGGCGCCATGGCGTATGATCTGACTGGAACCCTCATCCAACAGCCGATTAAATTATAGGCCGCACCACTCGCTGCAAACTAGATCAAAAACAAAAAAAATCCCGTCACTTGCAGTGGCGGGATTTTTTATCATAGTGATTTCTTTTTAAGGCGGCGGCGCACTGGTGGCTGTGGCCGCAGCCGGCTCTACTGTCACATCTGTGGGCACGACATCCGCTGGCGGAGCTACCACCGCCGGAACCTCCGTCGGCACTTCAGTGGGCGGATTGCACTCCAGGTTTAGCTGGTTAAATTTATAACTATAATCATTATCCAGGGCGGTAAGACTGGCTGCCTCACTCCACATATCCAGGGCAACACAGCGGTCTTTCAACTTTCCGGTCTGGGAGAGCTGATCACCATATTTCAAAAGTGCCTGGTAAAGACGCTGGCTGGCTGTCACATTGGACGAATCGCGCAGGTTCGGAGCATACTGGCTGACCTGGCGGAAATAGTTTACCGCCTGGGGCCAGTTCACATCCCAAAAAGAAGATGCAACGATATACATGCGGGTGAAATTGCGCAAGCCATCGGCATAACCATCCAAAGGACCAAAGCGCTCGGCCAGCGTCAGATCATAAATGCCGCCCTCCATATTGGATGTTTTATAAACACCAATACCAAGGATTTGATCAATACCCCGATTGCGCAAAGCGGAGTAATACATACCGTCAATGACCGCAGCTTTATAGGTGGGATCGGCCTTGCGCAGCGAATCGAGCGAACTCATCAGCACTGTCCATTCTTTTGCATCATACTGCTGTTGAGCCTGCGAATAAATCGATTCCTGGCCACGCATATCCGGGGTGGGGGTGATTGTGGCAGTTGCGGTGGGCACGGGCGATGGAGTTATCGCCTGTTTCACCAATACTTCAGCCAGCTTATCGGCAGCACCTGGAAACGTAGGCTGCTGTTGGATAATATATTCAAGGCGTTGGCGGGCTACGCTATAGCGACCAGCATCAATATCCTCTTGGACAAGGATAAATTGATCTCCTAGCTGCTGCGCCACCTTGGTACCCTGGGCGCTCACGCGCTCAGAAACGCCCCTGCCATAACCGCCCATGCTTCCCAGGCCAAGAGCCGCGATTAACACAAGCAAGCTTATCAAAAAGCCCAAACGCGATGACCTGGCAACTTTCTGCGGCTGCGTATTGGTGGGATTCTCAGATTGCGGTTCAGTTACTTTGTTAGGTTGAGTTTCGTTCGTCATATGAGTAATTATACCTTATGCTTACAACCGGAAAAGCAGACGGGCTTCAGATCTTACCAGGAATATAGCCAGCAGACCACCGGCAGCCATGCCAACCAGGGCAGTTATGTAACCCGGTCCAGGCAAAAAGAAAGCCAACCCATACGCCACACAACCGCTAATGACCGCGGCAAACAACCCTTTTCCAATGGCCGTCAAGACCTGCACCGCAGGTTCAATACGCCGGTTGAGCCAGAATAACATCAAACTGGCCTCACCAAGCAGCGCCAATTCTGCTGCAGCAATAACCGGCGCACCTGAAGCGCGAAAGATCGTTACCCCGGCAAAACCCACTGAAATATAAATACCCATCCGCGCAAGCACACCGTACAAAGGCATAAACGGCTCCTGGCGGGCATAGAATGCGCGCGCAAGCGTTTCTTGCATTACATAGCCCACCAGAGTCAACAGATAGATACGCGACGTAATTGTCAAAAGATCCGTGCCCGCCTCATCAAAACGGAAGGCTGCAGAAAGCAAGGGTCTCAAACCAGCCGCCATAACAGCCGCCGCGGGAATTGCCAGGGCCAACATAACCCGCAATGCTTTTTCAATCGTCTCAGAGAATTTTTTCCAATCCTTGGTGGCTGCATATTCAGCCAGGGATGGCAGAAGAGCCGTTGCGATGGCCGTACCCAACAGCGTTTCTGGTACCTGCATGATCATCCAGCCATAGGTTAATGAGGTGACAGCCCCAACCTGGTTCAGGCGCGAGGCAAAGTTATCCCGAGCAATAAACATCAACTGGATACCAAACATGGTCAGCAAACGCGGAGCCATAAGCTTCAAGGCTGTGATCAGCCCAGAATCGCGAATATCCAGAGAAGCAGTCCAGCGGAATTTATACAGGACCAGGCCTGGAATTTGAATTGCAAGGTGCAACCCGGCCCCCAGAATAACTCCATACACCAGTCCGTGCACCCCAAGTCCAAGAGCTGGCAAAGTCACTGGACCGAAATGATAAGGTTGGGCTGGCGAAAAGACCAGTGCGCCAATTATCATGCCAACGTTGTACAGCATGGGCGCCATCGCGGGAAAGAGAAAGTGCTGGTTGGCCTGCAAACCCGCCATTACGAGCCCACTAATCGAAAAAATAATCGTCCCGATCAGGTTTAGGCGCATCAGCTCAATCACCAACTGCTGCTGCCCAGGCCCAAAGCCTGGCGCGATACCCACCTGGGCACGCACGATCTGACCGGCGAAAACAGCAATCAGCAGCGCAATGGCGGCTGTGGCGATGAAAGCAACATTGGCGACGCGTGAAAACAAATCCCAGGCGGCTGCCCGGCCCCTGGTGGTCATATATTCGATCAGAAGTGGTATGAACGCCATGGCAAGCGCGCCGCCAGAGATTAACGCAAAGAGCAGGTCTGGCAAGTTATTGGCCACATTAAATGCATCGAGTTCCGGAGAAAGCCGGAATTGACGAGCAATAATAATTGACCGGCCAAATGCCAGGATTTTGTCAAACAAAAAGAAAAGTCCAAGCAGTAATGATGTTCGCGTAAGGTGGGAGAGTTTTTTCATGATCACATTTTCCGCAGGTGGATTGGAAAATAAAAATTGCGCCCGGCACATCTGTCCCGTTAGGGAATGATACCAGATGTGAGGCGCAATTTTTATTTTTTCGGTTCGAATTTAGTTACTAATGATCGTGGTTGGCTGCTGTAAAATTCTCTGCACCCGGAAGTTTCCCGGCAAGGTTCTGGGGTTTATGGATTATCACTGGTAAACACTGTGGACAGAGCTGGTAAATTTCTCCACGAAATTCGAAACTAAGCAGCGGAATTTCATTTGAATCCCGACCGCAGTTCAAGCAAACTTTTTCAGACATTGGTTCTCCTTATTCGGTTGATAGCTAAATATACTACTTCTGCCTGGGAAAGTCTGTAACTATAGTCACACAAATAATCAGGTTTTCCCAATATCTGACCGCAGGCGACAGTTAGAAGGTGCCCTTGAGCATACCACCGTCAACGGGCAGCATTACACCAGTCAGATAGGATGCCAACGGCGAGACCAGGAAGGTTGCCACATTGGCAAATTCTTCCGGGGTGGACATCCGGCCCAGCGGGCTTTCAGAAGCCTGCCTGTCAATTTCAGCCTGTAATGTGCTGCCGTTGTTTTTCGAACGCGCAGTCATCAATTCAGTGACACGTTCGGTTTCTGTCCAGGCCGGAAGAATCGAGTTGAAACGGATACCATCCTTCCCTAACTCAAGCGCAAGTGACTTGGTCAGGCCAATCGTGGCAGCCCGAATGGAATTCGACAGCACCAAGTTTGGAATGGGCTGTTTGACAGAATACGATGTGACCGTCAAGACGCTTGCAGCCTGTGACTGGCGCAAAAACGGCAGGGCAGCTTTGATCAAACGCACGTTGCTCATAAAGGATAGGTCGATCGCCCTTTGCCAGGTTGTTTCATCAAAAGACTCAAATGCACCCGGCGGCGGGCCTCCGGCATTACAGATCAGGATATCCAGACCGCCCATACTCTCATAAGCTGCCTTTATCACTTTTTCAGGGACGGTGGGGTCACCCACGTCTCCTGCGAGCCCATAGACCGGGTTGCCGGTTTCGCTCGAGAGCTTGCGAACAACGTTCTGAAGACGGACATCGTCGCGGCCATTGATTGCCACGAGTGCGCCTTCAAAAGACAGGCATCGAGCGGTGGCATAGCCCAACCCGCGGGTTGACCCTGTCACCAGGGCCCGAATGTTTTTCAAGCGTAAGTCCATGCTATCTCCTTGTGTTTCGGCGGTTGGCGATTTTCAAGTACGCCACCGGCGTCGAGTTATGAAATAAATTCCACACGCTGCTCAATCACGTCTCCGTCTGTCCAGTTGGCTTCCACCCAACGCTTCACCGTTTGCATGGCACTGTCCAGATAAGCAGCCTGATTTCCAAGCATAACACAACCGATGATGGCTTGCTGCCATTGGTCCTGCAAATCCATTTCGGCCACAGATAGGTTGAACTCTCGCTGCAAACGGGCCATGAACGGTTTAATACGCCCGCGCTTTTCTTTGAGCGAGGCGCAACCTGGCAGGTGTAAATGAATGGTGAGCGTTGCAAGCATCCTGAGCAAAAATTCTACATTTCCAAAGGCATAAAGTCAATGACCACTTTTCAACTGAGTGCGTTTCAATATTTCGGAAAATATCTATTGCGAACTTCCTTTCACGATTTTTTTGGAAATTTCACACCAATATCGACAAATTTCATCGCTCAGGCATGTTTGAAGGCAGGGACATGAGGGGTCCTTTCCACCCTGGTTAAATATTTCTCCCTTCCCCGTCCAATGTTTTTTATTGCGCAATCTTGAAAAATACAAATTCTTGGACATTAAATCCGGCCTTGCGAATGGTTCAATTGTTTTCCAATAGAGCGCATTTGGCCCTGACAAAGCGCCGGGGTATTGCGAATAATAATTTCCCCACATCAACACAACCACCCGCCAAGTGCTTTTCCAAAAATAACGGGTCTCACCCTTGGCTCTTCAAACCGGCTGTTCGTTTGTTAATACCGGTTATTTCAACCTGCAGGAACCTTCATTTTGAAATAACCGGCTGAACATCAAAAACCATGGCATCAAGCAATTTACGTTTTCGGTTTTTCGTTTTACAATGATTGGTAATGGACACTGAAACCGCCTATAACCTCGCCCTCGATTACTTATATAGTTTCATCGACTACAGCCTGAAACACTCTTCGGAGCTTGCCAAAGCTGATTTTAACCTTGATCGTATGCGCGCCCTGATGTTCGCTCTAGGCGACCCGCAAAACAGCTACCCGTGTATTCACATCGCCGGAACCAAAGGCAAAGGCTCCACCGCCGCGCTATGCGCTTCGGCGCTGCAGGCGGCAGGTATGACTGTCGGGCTGTATACTTCCCCGCATCTACAGGAATACACTGAGCGCATCCAGGTCAATTCGTTGCCAGCCAGCCAAGCCGAGCTAGTCGAACTGGTTGAACTGATCAAACCGGCCGTCGCAGAAATCCCAACGCTGACCACCTTCGAAATCACCACCGCATTGGCATTTATGCAGTTTGCCAGAAAAAAAGTAGGCGCGGCTGTGATCGAAGTCGGGTTGGGAGGCCGGCTGGATGCCACAAACATCATCAGCCCATGTGTCTCTGTGATCAGCTCACTTTCCTACGACCATACTGCCGTGCTGGGTAATACCCTGGCTTTGATCGCCGGAGAAAAAGCCGGCATCATCAAACCCGGCGTGCCCGTGGTATCGTCTCCGCAAAAAGCAGAAGCCCTAAAAGTGTTGGAAACAGTGGCAGCAAAGCAAGGTTGTGAGTTCAGCCTGGTGGGACGGGAATTAACCTTCCAGGCTCTGGAACATTCACTTGAAGGACAATCTTTCGAGATCAACCTGCCCGCCAGGCAGGCTGGATCAAAGGTCGTCCTGACCATCCCGCTGCTCGGCCAACACCAGCTAGAAAACGCTGTGACTGCCTACGCCGCCTTGCAAAAATCCGGTTTCGAGCTGAGCGAAGCCCAGATTGCGCAGGGTTTCGCCAGGGTGCAGTGGCCATGCCGGTTTGAAATCGCCAGCCGTGAACCAACCGTGATCTTCGACTCTGCGCACAATGAAGATGCCTTTGTACGTCTTGCCCAAACCCTGGAAACCTACTTTCCAGGCCGAAAAATTGTGCTGATCCTGGGCATTTCAGAAGACAAGCACCTGAAAGCCATGCTCGCTGCTATTAAGCACCTGGTCAGCACGCTCATCATCACACGCGCCAACCATCCACGCGCCCTCGAACCCGAAAAGATCATGGAAATAGCCAGCGACGCGCTTTTTGCAGGTCTGCAATACGAAAGCGCCACCCCGGTTGAAACCGCTCTCAATCGGGCACTGGAAATTGCTGAAGTTAATGGTAGTATTATCCTCTCGGCGGGCAGTATGTTTGTTACCGCAGAAGTCAAATCGGCCTGGCAAAAGAAAGTGAAACAAGTATGACAGAAAAGCGGAACACTCCCCAAGACGACTGGAACGAAGAAGAAGACGAAAATTTCAACATGGCTATTTCGCAGCGGACGGAAGAACTGTACCGTGTGCCAACCCATGAAACAGATGCCAATGGTATCTTCGAAGCCCTGGTCCTACCCATGCGTGACCTGGTGGTATTCCCACACATGGTCTCACCAGTATTTGTAGATAATGAAGCCTCCATCCTGACCCTGCAGACTGCGCACGAGCGCAACCAGACGGTCATTGGCCTGACCCAAAAAGACCCGGAAAAGGACTCGCCCAAAGCGGATGACTTTATTCAGGTTGGCGTCGAAATGGCTGTTGGGCGCCTGCTGACCATGCCAGACGGTAACAGCTCAGGGTTGGTTCAGGGTCGCAGACGCGTGGAAATTATTGAATTTACACGCTTTACCCCCTACATTAAAGTTAAAGTAAAGGTTCTGCCCGAGATAGAAAAGGCCGACAAACAAGCTCAGGCACTTATGCGTTCCGCCTTAAGCCAGTTTGAGGCCTGCGTACAATTGAATCGGTCCATCCCGGAAGAAGCCCATCTTTTCGCATTGAACATCGCTGAACCGGGCTGGTTGGCCGATATGATCGCAACATCCATCTCGGTCTCCTTCGACGAGCGCCAAAAATTGCTCTTGATGACCGACCCCAAAGCGCGCCTGGAACGTGTGAATGAACTTCTGGCGGCTGAAGTAGATGTGCTGGAACTGGAAGAAGACATTCACACCCGCGTCCAGAACGAAGTCGATAAAAGCCAGCGTGAGTTTTATCTGCGCGAACAGATGAAGGCCATCCAGACCGAACTCGGCGAAGGAGATATCTGGACTCGCGATATCAGCGAACTGCGCGAAAAAGTGGATAAAGCAAAACTGCCAGAAGAAGCCCGGAAAACCGCCCTGAAAGAGATCGAGCGGCTCGGGCAAATGCCTCCCATGGCCCCAGAAGTGGGTATTATCCGCAGTTATATCGAATGGATCCTGGATCTACCCTGGTCAGTAATGACCGATGACAACCTGGATGTCCGCCATGCTGGCGAAGTCTTGGACCGCGATCATTACGGGCTGCAGAAAGCCAAAGACCGTATTTTGGAATTTATCGCCGTGCGCTCCCTGAAACCCAAAAAGGAACGCCAGCCGATTCTGTGTTTTGTAGGGCCTCCCGGAACAGGCAAGACATCCCTGGGCAGATCCATCGCCGAAGCGCTGGGCCGCAAGTTCGTGCGCATTTCACTGGGCGGCGTTCGCGATGAAGCTGAAATCCGCGGTCACCGGCGGACCTATATTGGCGCGCTCCCCGGACGTATCATCCAGACCATGAAACGCTCCGGCAGTGGCAATCCGCTCTTTATGTTGGATGAAATCGACAAATTAGGGAATGACTTCCGCGGCGATCCTTCTTCCGCGCTTTTGGAAGTCCTGGATCCGGAACAGAACAACTCGTTTAGTGACCATTACCTCGAGATCCCTTTTGACCTTTCAAAGGTCATGTTTGTCACGACTGCCAACACGCTGAATACCATCCCTGAAGCGCTGCTCGACCGGCTGGAAGTGATAGAATTTCCTGGCTATATTGAAGAAGAGAAAATGGCAATTTCAGATCGTTTCCTTATCCCGCGCCAGATGGATGAGAACGGTATGCACGACACCAATCTACGCTTCTCTGAAACAGCCCTACAACGCATCATTCGCGAATACACCTACGAAGCCGGTGTGCGCAACCTGGAACGTGAGATCGGACGCGTGATCCGCAAAGCAGCCCGCCTAAAAGCCGAGAAACGTGAATACCCAACCATCATTACCCCCAACATGGTCGAAAAATTCCTGGGCCCACCGCAATACCTGCGTACTGAGGCTGAACTGCGCGATGAAGTCGGCGTGGCCACCTCTCTAGCCTGGACTGAAAATGGCGGAGAGATCATGGCAATCGAAGTCGCTGTACTGGAAGGTAAAGGCGGCTTGCAAATGACCGGACAGATCGGCGATGTGATGCAAGAGTCTGGCCAGGCTGCGCTGACTTATATCAAATCTCGCGCGGATTCTTTTGGCATCGAACCTGATATCTTCGAACGCATGGATATCCATGTACACATGCCAGAAGGCGCCATCCCCAAGGACGGCCCCAGCGCCGGGATCACCCTGGCAACTGCCATCCTCTCCGCGCTAACGGGCCGGCCAATCTATCGCGAAGTCGGCATGACCGGTGAGATTACCCTGCGGGGACGGATCCTACCCATCGGAGGTGTGCGCGAGAAACTTTTGGCCGCCCATCGAACCGGATTAAAAGTCGTCATGCTGCCCCAGAAAAATATGAAAGACCTGGTGGATGTACCCAAACGGGTCCGGACCGATTTAAAGATCATCCCTGTGGAGCACATGGACCAGGTTTTGGAAGTGGCACTCTATCCGGAACCCGTTACCCAACCTCCACGCCCACGCAAACGTCCCGAAGAAATTCAACAGCAAGATAACGACGATGACTAATTCAAGGCTGAATTGCAGATCACTTTCCCAAGAGGGAGATCGGCAATAAATATTGAAAACAGACATATACTCACGATTTTTTTGTCAGGCTCGAAAATTCAGGCGATTTAGCCGCAATTTCTGGCTTTCCAGCCTGCATGAGCAGTTTTGCACCAATTGGGTTTACACAATGCTAGCTCGGTTTTGCTTTTCGCCATGCTGATTTTTGCTGCACGGCACTTGCAAATCTAGGGTTTGCCACAAAAACCTTTTTTCTCATCGGGGCAGCCAACTCTTTCCAGCGTGGCTCGCCCCGTGAGTAAAACTGGCTTATGGATGGAATATTCCCGGATAGAGCAGAATTATTTCTGATGGCTATTTTGCATAAGCTCTTTCGTAAAATAACCACGTGCCAAGAAAACCAGCGCTCAGCGTAGAATTGCAAGCAATGAGCGTGATGGTTAAGACCTGAACCTCTGGACACCGGTTAGTAACCAAGAAAATAGTACTTGCGAACGGAGCGAGCATGGCAATCCCTCTCAAAGGGAAAGTTGTTTTGATCACCGGCGCATCGTCGGGTTTTGGGGAAGATGCGGTTCGGTTATTTTCAGCAGAAGGCGCCAGCGTAATACTCGCCGCACGGCGCATCGAACGGATGCAGGCTGAAGTTGCCCGCATCCAGGCTGCCGGCGGTGAAGCCATGGCTGCACCGGTTGACCTTAACAACCGCGCAGACATCGACAATATGATCCAAAGTGTGATCGAAAATTATGGCCGGATTGATATCTTATTCAACAACGCCGGTTTTGGGCGTCTGGATTGGTTCGACCAGCTGGAATCAAAACGAGACATCCAGACTCAGATCAATGTCAATCTGATCGGGTTGATTGAAGTCACCCACGCCACTCTGCCCCACATGCTCGCCCAGGGCAGCGGCCACATCATCAATATGTCATCAGTCGCCGGCTGGATCGCTGCGCCCATGTATTCCGTCTATGCAGCCTCAAAATTTGGTGTACGCGGATTTACAGATGCGCTGCGCCGTGAAGTGCGTTTGCAAGGCATCCATGTTTCGGGGATTTACCCAGGCCCAGCTGCAACTGAATTTGGAATGCATACCGGTCCAAGCGTGCTCAAGAACGAATTCAAAGTTCCGGCCTGGACAGCCATGACATCCAAATATGTTGCTCAATGCGTGGTTGATCTGGCCAAGCGCCCGCGACGCTCTCTGATCATTCCCTGGTGGTTTCGGCCGGTGCTGTGGGCTGAAGCCAACTTCCCCGGTGGGGT
>CAINXK010000188.1 GCA_903854805.1 uncultured Anaerolineae bacterium | reverse complement strand
GGCCCGGATCGTGCCGCGATACCCGCTGGTTGTGGCTGCCATGCAAAGTGAATTGTAGATGGCTTCTTCGGTGGCTTCAATCGCTGCTTCGAACAACGGTGATAACCGGGCATTCGGCAGTTCTGGATAGGCGCTGATCTGGGTGCGTCGTTCTGGTGTGCGCCTGACCCCCAGGGCGGTTGAAAATGCGAGCGCATAATCGCCCGATCCATCTGACATGGCTGCACCTGTGCGCGCCAACCCGGCCAGGGCGCGTTTCGCCAGGCGGGTCAGGTTACGGTCAGAAATTGGGGCATCTGTGGCCAGGATGATCATAATTGAACCATCCGCAGTGGGCCGGTCAAGTTCGTCCTTCAGGTAATATTGTCCCAGCGCGAGCCCCACCGGCAGCCCGGCCATCTGCAGTACCCCGCCAAAATTCGATTGAACCAGCACCCCCAGCATAAATCCGCCCAGTGCTGCGGGCAGTTTGCGCGAACTGCTGCCGATGCCGCCTTTCCACCCAAAAGCGATGGTGCCTGTCCCGGCCCCCAGCGCTCCTTCGCGCACATCCTGCTCCTCGGCGCTCTGGATGGCAAGGCGAAAATGCTCAACCGTCAGGCTGCGTTTGCGGATATTGTTCAACCAACCGTCGTTGGTCTCACCTACGACCGGATTGACCGATTCGACCGTCTCGTTGCCGGCCTGTCCAAGCGTCCAATCAAGGATGGCCTGCGCCGCTGCGGGTACTGCGAGGGTGTTGGTCAGCAGGATGGGTGTCTCGATCTCACCCAGCTCAACGATCTGGGTGCTGCCGGTCAGCTTGCCAAAGCCATTGCCAACTGCCAGCCCGGCCGGCACCTTCTCCTGATACAGGTTGCCGCCATGCGGCAGGATGGCGGTGGCCCCGGTGCGAACATCCTGGCCCTCGACCAGGGTTATGTGCCCGACTTTCAGACCGGGCACATCGGTGATGGCGTTCAGGCTGCCAGCCGGCAGCACGCCTGGCGCAGGCCAGTATTCACGAAAGCGGTGGCGCGATTCAGATTTCATGCTTCAAGCTTGCTCACTTTCTCGGCTTTAAAGAAGGGCTCGCCACGTTCGAGATCCATTTCGATGATTCCGGTCACCAACATGGGGCTGGACGAGTTGACGATATCCTTTGCCTGGCGGTAGGCCTGGGGGAACAGCACCACATCCAGGGTTCCGGACAAATCTTCGATAGTCAGGAAAAGCATGTTCTCACCTTTGGCGGTCTTGCTGCGATGAGAGCTCTGGCGCACACCGGCAACTGTCACACGTTGGCCAATGCGCCCGGCTGCTTCGAGCGTGGAAATGGCCCGCGCGGCGCTGATCCTGTCGCTGAGTAGTTCCAATGGGTGCGCGCCCAGGCTGATGCCCAGCAATTCCTGTTGGGCTGTCATTTTTTGTTCGGCTGACCAATCCTCAGGCTCGGCTACGTTCCAGCTAAACAGGCTCATTTGACCTTTCTGCCAGCCGCCGTTCTGCAAGCGGCGCAGGCTGGCAGGTATCGTTGAGCCCAGGCCTTCGAGTGCGCCGACCTTTGCCAGGTTGCTGGCTTCCTGCGGGCGCGGATCGGCGCGGGTCAGAAAATCATCCAGCGAGCTGAAGGGCCGCAGGCGCAGGATGCGTTCGATGGAGCGGCGGGTCAGATCCTTGACCTGTTCCAGGCCCATGAACAAGACTTTCTGGCCATCCAGCTCGCGCGCGCAAAAGCTGACCCCAGCGTGGTTGATTTGCGGTGGGCGCACAATCAGACCAGTGCGGCGCGCTTCATTTAAGTAGACGCGCTGACTGTAATAGCCGCCCCAGTTTGCCAGTACCGCGGCCATGAACTCTGCCGGAAAGTGAGTTTTGCACCAGGCCGAGCGCCAGGCCACCTGGGCATAGGAAGCCGCGTGCGCTTTGGGAAAGCCGTACCCGGCGAAAGCCGCCATCATCTCCCAGACGCGCTCGCCGGTTTCGGCGGGTACACCGCTTTTTGCCTGGGCTTCGCTGACGAACTTGTGCTGTAGCTCCTGCATGCGCCGGCCGGGGTCGAAGTGACTCATGCCGCGCCTGAGCAGGTCGGCATCGGCCAGGCTGAAGCCGGCCAGTTCGTGGGCGATGCGCAGGACCTGCTCCTGGTACAGGATCACGCCAAAGGTCTCATCCAACAGGGGTGCCAACGATGGATGCAAGTGCTCGACCGCTTCCAGACCCTTGAAGCGCCGCACAAAAGCATCCTTCAGCCCGCCAGAGAGCGGGCCGGGGCGATAGAGCGCCAGCGCCGCCATGATGTGGTCTTCCGTGCGGGCGTGGATCTCGCGCAGGGTGGCGCGCATGCCGGGGCTTTCGATCTGGAAACAGCCGATAGTCTGG
>CAINXK010000187.1 GCA_903854805.1 uncultured Anaerolineae bacterium | reverse complement strand
TGACCAACCTGCGTGCCGGAGATATCCTATTTATCGATGAAATCCACCGGCTGGGACGGGCGGTCGAAGAAGTTCTCTACCCTGCCATGGAAGATTTCGCTCTGGATATCATCATTGGCAAAGGCCCCTCTGCCCGTTCAATCCGCCTAAAACTGCCACGCTTTTCAGTGGTAGGCGCCACCACCCGCCTGGCACTGGTCACAGCGCCGCTGCGCGCCCGCTTCGGGGCTGTCTACCGCATGGATTACTACGATGAAGAAGCCATGCGCAAGATCGTCAAGCGCGCTGCAGGCATGCTCAAGGTAACTGCCAACGAAGCCGGCATCAACGAAGTTGCCCGCCGCGCGCGTGGCACCCCGCGTATTGCCCTGCGCCTGCTCAGACGGGTGCGCGATTTCGCCCAGGTACGCGCCGATGGTATCATCACCCGCGAAATCGCATCCAGCGCCCTGGACTTACTGCAGGTCGACCCACTCGGGCTGGATGATGTTGACCGGCGCGTTCTACGCGCGATCATCGAAAAATTCAGCGGTGGGCCGGTCGGGTTGAATACCATTGCAGCCGCCATCAGCGAAGAAGCCGATACGATCATGGATGTGGTCGAGCCATACTTGCTGCAGCTTGGGTTCCTGGACCGGACGCCGCAAGGGCGCGTGGCAACCCGCACTGCCTATGCCCATCTGGGCTTTGCGTTTCCTGAAAACGGCGAACAGCCGCGCCTGCTGTGAAAATGGAAACCAGCGCCCGATTGATCATCCTGGCCGGGATCGTGCTGATCATCATCGGAGCGATCGTCTATGCTCTGGCGAAACTTAATCTCCCGTTGGGCCGGCTGCCTGGGGATATCCGCATCAAAGGTCGCGGCGGTTCATTCTATCTCCCCCTGACCACCTCCATCCTGATCTCAATCGTGTTATCTGTGCTGGTCTATATCATTGGCCATTTTTGGAAAAAGTAACCACTCTGCAGAGGTAATCAGGCACAGGATGGGTAGAATGGTTGAAAGAGTGGAAGGCTTTAATGCTGCGCGAATTTAAGCTCGAACATCCCCAGGGAACACTGAATATTGCCCAGGGCCCGTCCAACGGGCCTTTGCTGATTCTGCTGCATGGATTCACCAACCGCTGGCAAACCTTTCTCCCAATTTTGCCCGCACTCACCCCCAGCTGGCAGGTGCTGGCCTTTGATCACCGCGGACACGGGCGCTCATCACGGGTACCTGTGGGTTACAGCGCAGCTGGTTTTTATGCCGATGCCGCGGCTGTGCTCAATCACTTTGCGACCACCCAGCCGGCGGTTTTGCTTGGTCATTCCATGGGCGGCTCATTGGCAATGCATCTGGCCCAGGATTATCCCGACAAAGTGCGCGCAGTGGTGACCGGCGATACTTCGCTGGACCTGGCCATTCATATCCAGGTCATGAACGATCGCCGCCGCGTCAAGCTATTCGGTCTGCGCCGCAAACTGGCCGGACGCCCAGCTGACGAACTGATCCGGCGCGGACTGAGCCCAGAACAGGCCGATGAAATCTCACAGCTCGACCCACATGTGATGGACTACCACGCCGAAAGCCGGGTCGAGAACTTCTTTGACGATATTAAGAACCTGGATTTTCAGCGCATCCACTGCCCGCTGCTGCTGACCCAGGCCAACCCGGAAAAAGGCGGATTGGTACAGGCTGCCGAAATCGAGCCCGTATTGGCAGCTCACCCACAATTCCACTTTCTCCGTTTTGATACAGGTCACGACCTGCAATTGGAGCAAGGCCCACAATCGCCATTTTTCCAGGCGGCACTCGCATTCATCAACCAGCTGGAGGCTGTATGACCGATTTTGATCCGCGCACAAGCAAACACATTAAACTGATGATCCTGACCCTAACCTTTCTTTTCGCCTTTTCAGCTTGCGGGCGTTTCGAGAGCATCCCCTACGACCCACCCCAAACCCCTGGCAGCTGGCTGACCATCCAACCCTATACTGAATTCAAACTAGGTTCGCAGAACATCATCCTGGTACAGCCCAGCACAACCTTCTTCGTCTATCTGCTCGGGCTGCTAACCATCGGTCTGGGTGTCTATTTTCTACGCATCCGCGCGGGCCAGCGCTCGCGCCTGTGGTGGGGCATCGCCATGCTGCTGTGGGGTCTGGGCGCGCTGCTGGCGGGTACGAGCTATGAAGCCTTCAGCTATGCCATCAAATGCGCCGGGCGCGAAGCCTGCATCTGGACCAGCTGGTGGGAAATCATCTACCTGCTTGTGACCATCTGGAGCTTCGATGCGATTTTTCTGGCAGTGGCCTATTCCAGCAGCACCGGCATCTGGCGCAAATTGTTGATTGGCTACGCCGTATTGAATGCGGTTGCATACCTGGGACTGCTGCTGGCAGGCGCTTTTATCCCGGTCAAATTCTGGATTTCCTTCGAAATGCTGATCCTGGTCTCTTCTCCTGGTATTTTGGTCTTCTTCTTTATCAACCTCGCGCGCTATCTCAAAAACAAAACCGCCCTCGATCTGGCCCTGGTGGGAACCTGGCTGGGGCTGGGGCTCACCACCGCTGCATATTTCATCTTCTATACTTCAGGTATTTCGGAAACACTGTGGGCCAGGGGCACCTGGTTCACGGCAAACGATGTACTGCATATTTTACTAATCCTGTGGATGCTCTA
>CAINXK010000186.1 GCA_903854805.1 uncultured Anaerolineae bacterium | reverse complement strand
CTATTGGCCTTATTTATGCGGGTTGGCGGTGGAATTTTTACCAAGGCGGCGGATGTTGGCGCTGACCTCGTTGGAAAGGTCGAGGCTGGTATTCCAGAGGATGATCCTCGCAACCCTGCAGTTATCGCTGATCTGGTTGGCGATAACGTTGGTGATTGCGCTGGTATGGCGGCTGATATTTTCGAGTCTTATGAAGTGACCATTGTTTCAGGGTTGATTCTTGGCCTGGCGCTCTATCACTTTACCCATAGGATCGAGTGGATTATCTTCCCATTGATTGTTCGTGGAATTGGTGTGCTTTCGTCCATTATCGGCACTTATGTTGTGCGAAGTGAGCCTGGCAAGAGCGGAGATGCGATGGCAGCCATCTTTAAGGGTTTCCTTTCTTCCGCAGCCATTTCTGCTGGCTTGTTCTTTATCGCTGGTTTCTTTTATATGAATAACGAAGGAATGGCCGCCTGGGGTGGCTGGTGGCGTACTCCGATGAGCGTGGCCGTCGGAGTACTATTGGCTATTATGATTGACCGTCTGACTGAGTATTTTACGGGGACTCATGCTGCGCCAGTCAATGACATTAAGAAGGCTGCGGACACTGGTCCGGCCACGTTAATTTTGCAGGGCATTTCTGTTGGATTCGAATCATCAGTTTGGTCGGTGCTTGTAATAGCATTGACTATCGTTGCTTCCATCTTTATCATGGGGACTATTCCTGGATTGGATGCCGGGCAGCGTGTATCTTTCATCCTCTATGGCGTGGCGATGACAGGTATTGGCATGCTCACGCTGACAGGTAATAATGTTGCCATGGATTCTTTTGGACCAATTGCCGATAATGCAAATGGTATTGGCGAAATGTCCTGGTCTGGTATGGAAGATAAAGAAACGAAGGCTGCTCAACAGATCATGTCAGATCTGGATGCGGTTGGAAATACAACTAAGGCAATTACAAAGGGCGTAGCAATCGGATCGGCAGTAATAGCGGCCGTATCTTTGTTTGGGTCTTTTATGGTGGATGTCAGCCGTGCGCAAACTACGCTTGGCATACCGGTCGAGCGCCAGATCCAAGCCATAGGTATACGGGTCGATATTCCCCAGGTTTTTGTTGGTATGCTAATTGGTGGTGCCTTGCCATGGTTGTTTTCTTCGTTCGCTATTCAGGCTGTGAGTCGTGCGGCAGCTTTGATTGTGCAAGAATCAAGGCGTCAGTTTAAGTTGGGCGTACTCACGGGTCTGGTAAAACCCGATTATGCCAAGGCTGTATCCATTTCAACGACTGCTGCACAAAAGGAGCTCGTTGGACTGGCTCTACTTGGAATAGTCACTCCGATTGTTGTGGGTCTTACACTACAGGTGGAAGCCCTGGGTGGTTTCCTGGCGGGTATCATTGTTTCTGGACAACTTCTGGCAGTATTTTTGAATAACTCGGGTGGTGCCTGGGACAATGCTAAAAAATTAATTGAAGATGAGCCCAAGGATCCGGCCAATAATACTGGTAAAGGCTCGGAACGTCACATGGCATCTGTAGTAGGTGACACGGTCGGCGATCCTTTCAAGGATACTGCTGGTCCTGCATTAAATCCCATGATCAAGGTGGTGAACCTAGTTTCAGTGATTATCGCTCCCATCATTGTGAAGTATTCGGGAGCTACAGGCGGAACTTTGATAGGCGTTTGGGTAGTTGCTCTGGCTCTGGTTGGGCTCCTTGTATGGGCGATCTTGCGATCAAAAGCGCAGGTTCCGGCAATAATGTAGAAAAAGAATAATGGGAAAAAAAGATACTGCTCAAAATGAGCAGTATCTT
>CAINXK010000185.1 GCA_903854805.1 uncultured Anaerolineae bacterium | reverse complement strand
GATGCCCAACCTTCCAAATGGTGAATCAGTGGTTTCCAAATTGACAACCCAAATTATTTATAGCAAACGAATGGAAAAATTGATGAATCTCCCAGATGATTTACCTTACCCAATCATAAAAAGAGTTCGTTTCTTTTCCAGAGTTGTCAATAAGCACAAAAATTACTTTGTGTCGTTCGGCCGAGGATTTAAAATGGAGGTAGATGATTTTGAAAAATTTAGAAACGAATTTAGGTGGAAAGATGACACAGAAGAAGCGGCGATGTTAGCAACGATCTTTCTAAACCTCTGCAAAAAACTTAATCCCTATTGGCTGACTCCTGTTTCATATTTAGTTGAAGCCCTTGTTTATGCCGGTCGCCTTGATGCCGCTCGTGAGATATGTGCTAAGAATTTAGATTTGAAAGTTTTTTATAACGGTCGTCGTATGCATGTAGAAGAATTTATCCAACGAATACACCCGACAGACCAAAACAAACCCTTACCTGAAGTGTACGCAGCGATTCTCAATTGCTTGTGAAAATCTGCGTATTCTACAAAATTCGTCCAGGTGATGTGGATTCCGGTGAAATGGTTCTTCCATAAGTTTGATCTTCCCCCGAAAACGAGGACATAAATGAAGTCCGGATCACGTACACTGAACGGGATAGGAAAAAGACCATGGGCGACAAAAAGTATAATATTCACGGAAGAGTTCAGACTGGAAGCTCTGGAGCTGCTGAAGAGCAGCGGTAAAAGTTCAAAACAGATCGAAGAAGATCTGGGATCTCGGCAGGATTGCTGGGGATGTTGAAAGCACGGTATCAGGTAGTAGCCAAGAGTCCCACAGAGACAAGGCTGGAGGCAAGCGAGATCGAGGCAGCCAAGTGTGAGTACCAGGGGTTGAAGCGGGAAGTGATGGAGAAAACTAAAGAGCGTGAGATATTAAAAAAGTAGTCAACATTTTCTCCCGGAAAAGCGCATGAAGTACACGTTCATCGCGGCGCACACATTGGAGTTTCAGGTCTGGCGGATGTGTCATGTACTGGGAGTGCAGCGCAGCGGATATTATGCCTGGCGAAAGCAAACCCCAGAGACCCGCGCACAAACCAATGAAAAGATGTTAGAGCTGATCCGCGCGGAATATGAGACCAGCCGGAAGACCTACGGGAGTCCGCGCGCATTCAGATGATTCTGCGGCGTAAGGGAGTGTTGTGCAGGAAGAACCCTGTGGCACGGTTGATGCGCACGAATGGGATTGTGGCTCTGCAGAAGCGCAAGTGGCATCCTACGACCGCCCAGCGCCAACCAGACGTGGCGGCTGCCCCCAACCGGCTGAACCAGGAGTTCACCTCTGCGGCTCCCAACCTCGGATGGGTCAGTGATTACACGTTTATTGTCAATTTTCGGACGTAAGTGCGCCACCTCTTTTCGGCAAAGATGCGCCAGTGCTTTTCGGCAACAATGCGCCACTTTGAGAGCGGATGCAAAAATAAAGTGGCTGGAAATTTAAGGTTCAGTCGTCAGCGATGGCACCTCCTCTAGGATACGGTTACGCCCCTGAGAGCGGAAACTGGGGCCGCGAATAACAACCACCTCGGCGCGGTCCAGCAACCTGTCCAAGCCCGCCGAAGCGAGCAGCGGATCGATGAACAGGTCTGGCCATTCATTGGGCGCACGGTTGCTGGTGATTAGAATGCTGCCATGCTCGTAGCGCTCATTAATCACATCGTAAAGATCTTCCGGTCCAGGTGGTTGGAGCGGCTTAAGACCGAAGTCATCCAGAATGAGCAAATCCGGGCGAAGATAACCTGCCAAACGCCGCTCCCAGGAGCCATCGGCCCGTCCGCCATTGAGGTGCTGAAGCATCTTATGGGTGTTGACGAAGAGGACATCCAGCCCCTGCCGGGCAGCTTCCTGGCCCACGGCTTGCGCTAAATGCGACTTCCCCACCCCAGTTTGGCCGCAAATTAGCACATTGCGCTTCAGACGCACAAACTCGCAGGCAGCCAGGTTGAGGATTTGCTGGCGGTTGAGGTTTGGATTGAAGTGAAAGTCGAAGTCCTCCAGCGTTTTGGTCGTGTTGAGCGCACCTCGCCGCAGGCGCAGATTGAGTTGCTTTTGTGAGCGGCGTTCCACCTCGTCTTCCAACAGGCGCGAGAGGAACTCGACATAGCTCCACTGCCCGTCGATCGCCTGGCGGTTACGTGCTTCCATTGTCTCCAAAACACCGGAGAGACGCAAATGGCGAAGCTGCTCGGAGAGTTGGTGCTTCAGTTCCATGTCCGCACCTCCGCCAGCATCCCCACCATTTCATCGGCACTGCGTGCAAACGTCGTCGCGAGAGGTAGCTCGATTTGAACCGG
>CAINXK010000184.1 GCA_903854805.1 uncultured Anaerolineae bacterium | reverse complement strand
CGATGGATAATGGCAATGTCACCATCAGCGGCGGGACCTTCAATGAAAACAGCGATGGTCTGTATATCTATATTGGTGCTGGCGATGTCACCCTCACCGGCGGGACCTTCGATCAAAACGACAGCGATGGTGTGGATCTCACTATCGATGCTGGCAATCTCACCCTCACCGGCGGGACCTTCGATGAAAACTATGATAGTGGTCTCCAAATCGAAACGGGTATTGGCGATATCAGCCTCACCAACATCGAAGGAAACGATAATTCATATTCTGGCGCCGAGCTTTATACCGTCGAAGGCGGCAATGTAACTGTCAGCAACTCCTTCTTTAACGGGAATAGTGAAGACAATATCTACGCTGAAACCGGCAACGATAACTGTGATAATGGCACCTGTAACATCACCATTACCAATGTTCAGGCAAACGATAGCACCGACGGTCATGGCATCCATTTATATACTGACAACGGCGGCGATGTGACAATAAACGGCGGGACCTTTAACGGAAACGATTTAGGTGGCATCTACGCTGAAACCGGCAGCGATAACTGTGATAATGGCACCTGTAACATCACCCTCACCAACATCGAAGGAAACGATAATGATGGCGATGGCGCCGAGCTTTACGCCTATTACGGCAATATCACCATCTCCAACTCCGTCTTCAATGGGAACCTCGATGCAGACGGCATCTACGCAGAAACTGGCTACGAAGGCGAGTGCATTTCTGGCAGCGGCTGTGGCATTACTCTGGATGGCGTCACCGCTAATAACAATCAGGATTGGGGTGGAGAGTTTATGATCAACACTGACGCCGGCAGCGATTCACCGGTTGAGATCAAAAGTTCGACCTTCAACGCCAATGACAGCGGCGGCCTCCTCCTGGGCGGCCACTGGGGTCTATCTTCGGATGGCGTTCTGCCGACCTTCTGGCTGACCAACGTCACTGCGAATGGCAATGGCAATGACTATTCCGAGAGCGATGGCCTGCAGTTCCTTGGGCCTCAGGATCTGGATGGTTATGACACTACCGGCAGCAACGCTGAGGCTAACATTGTGATCTGCTCGGGTTCTTATAGTAATAATACCGGATTTGGTCTCAACATCGATAACTTCGGCGGCACCATCACTCTGGGCGGTTCCGTTGTGACCAGCGGCAATCTTGGAGATCTGCTGGACCAAAATTGGCTCAATCCCGAATCCAGCCTGGGAGACTGCGAGGTAGTAGTTGTTCATGGTGATCATAAAGTCATCGAAGATCAGAACAGCCACCCGACTCATGAGGGTGATTTCTCCTGCGAAACCTACAATGGTCTGCGTCTTGACCTGATCCCTGGTGACTATGTCGAGATCCCCTGCACTTCCCGCCACGGCGGCAAGTATGCCACGGCTTTCAACCTGGCCGCTACCAGCCTGCCCGCGCAACCTGAAGGCAGCTTTATCTCAGCCTTGCACTTCACGATCGAAGACAGCCAGGACCACACGATCGGCCAGGTGTTGGTTTCCTTCAAACTGCCGGCCGGCTCAAACCCAGGCGACTACTCGATCCTATACTGGGACGGGCACAAGTGGGTCAAGATGGATACCACTGTTTCGCTCGAAGGCAATATCCAGGCCTGGTCGAATCTGATGGGTTTCTATGTGTTGGTCAAAAACTAGGCTTACACAAATAAGTGAATAAGAAGAGGGCGGCCGATCATGGGCCGCCCTCTTTTTATTCACTGCGGTATCGCAGCGCAGCTCATCAGGGTTGATCCCTGCAATATGGTTGGTGTTGGGTCTTGCGAATCTGTAAAAAAAGAGCTGATGGCACTTTTTGGCCCTTATTCTGTCCTTTTCTGGCACTTTCTGTAGACGTTTGTCACTAGGCCGGCAAGCGTATCATGGTTATATTTCATAACGAAGCACATCTTTCGCAACAGTAAGAGCCAGAGCCTGGCTATCTAACCACTAATGATAGGAGAAATTACAAAATGATCAAAAGAATGCTCATATTCAGCCTGCTGCTTTTCAGCCTCATCTTGAGCGCTTGCGCTGGCGGCACCCCGGCTGCGCCCCAGGCTGCAGCACCTGCAGCTCAGGCCGCCACCCAACCGCCGGCTGTAGTTGAGGCTGCTGCCAGCGCTACGCTCGATCCGTGTTTGCCGCAGTATGCGCGCATCCTGGCGCAGCGTGTTCACAACCACATGCGTGAATTTGACGATGCTTCCACCCTGGCGGTCAGCCTGACCGTGGACAAATTGCCTCCGGCCATCGCAGAGCTGCAGCGCATTCGGCGTGCCTCGCAGGATGAGCCTGTGCCAGCCTGCCTGGGCAAGCTGCGAGACTTGGAAGTGGGCCACATGAATATGGTCATCAATACCCTTTTGGCCATGCTGAATGGTGCCCAGGCTTCTGACCTGCAAACCGGGATCGGCAACGCGCGCAAATTGCATGATGCCTATACCGTGGAATTTGCAACCGTCATGGGTCTGACCGTGGTTGTAGCACCCACCAGCACTCCTGGTCCGGTGGTGACTGTCGCGCCCGTGATGGTCAGCAATCCTGGGCCATCTGCGGTCAATCTGCGCGACAAACCCGATTTGAATGGGTCGATCGTGGGGTCTTATGATGTGAATGCGAATACGGTTGTGCTTGGAAAATCCGCGGATAGTGCCTGGGTGCAGATTGAAGTGCCCGGCAAGCCCGGCACGAATGCCTGGTTGTATCTGCAGCCGGTCAAGCTCTCCGGGCCGCTGGATGGTATCCCGGTTGTAGCGCCGTAAGTTTGTGGTTTGTGTTTTGGCCTGAGGTTGTAACCTGTCCCGTAGTTAGTTTGCCTGGCCTAAGTTTTCGTATTAGCTCACAAGCTCTTCGTTTTGGCACTGAATCATCCTGGTTCTGCTGCTCGGGCGATTAAAAATCGATGGTTTGCCCCGCAAAAAAAAGCTCCTTCTGTTCAGTGGGAGTGAGTTCATGGCGGGCAGTTCAATGGCAGGCCCCCTCCTAACCTCCCCCGATTGCGCCCCGCAAAGTGCGCGGGACGAAATCGGGGGAGGGACAAGACCAGACCACAAGAAGGCTCATTCACAAGCTCTGCGTTCTAGCACATAACCATCCTGGTTCTGCTGCTCGGTGATTGAAAATCGATGGTTTGCCCCGCCTGTGGAGTTTTTGCGCCTGTTTTGGCGCAAAACTCCACAAAAAAAACCTCTTTTCCCCCCTTCCCGTTTTCGGGAAGGGGGCCGGGGGGATAGGTTATCGGGGCAAGCCCAAACTGGCACCGCGTGTGTAAATACTTTTGCGGGGCAGCCCATCGATATAGGCGCTTTTGGTGGCAGTGGCTGTGATGGTTTAACCAGCGCCAGCCAGGTTTTGTTTTTCGCCAGGCTGATATATGCCAGGCGGGAATGATTGACCTGCCCCGTGGCCATCAGGCCAGCTAGCGGATGTGTGATGTGAATTTGTAGTACAATTTAATAAATTTTTCTTCGCGCTTTTGGGTCCATGCCCTATGTAGATCAAAATTCCGGGGAATAGTGATTCGCTGGTCTATTCGGAGTCTGTTTATGCCCATGTTGTATCTTACGCCCGCTTCCATCAGTTACATGGCTCAATTTATCCTGTCTTTCTGTATGACTCTATACCTGGTTATGCGTGTTTTTAGGCGCGAACAACGCGATAGCCAGGTTTTGTTTTTCACAGGCTTCCTGTTTTGCATCACCGTGTTTTCCGGGTTGCTCTTTTTGGATGCCAGCTTGTTACCCGGACCGCGCCTTTTGTCTGTTTATCTCGTGAACCCAGTTCTGGCTGTGGGCCTGGTATTTTTAATACAGTTTGTCTATCGCTTTCCGGCCCTGCCTGAACGTTTAAAATGGGAAGCGCGTGTTTTATTGGCGCTCAGCCTCAGTTACACAGCCTATGAGATCTTCTTCGCCATCTACCGGTATGCCCTGCTGTTCCAGTTCGATGGGGTCGATTATCGTCCTGCCGGGGGCGATTACGTGCTTGTGGCCCTGTTTGTTTGGATCCCGCTTACCTTTCTGCGGCAAGGCCTGTTGGCGGATGAACGTCCGCTGGCCTTAATGCAGAAACTCTGGCAGCCTCAGGGTTCGGCTGCGCTTTCCGCGCGCAATTTCGCACTTATTTTTCTGGTGCCATTAATTTTGGGGATTGCCAATATCCTGCGCGCCTATTCCAGCATGTCCGCGACCGTCTTTAATCTGTTAATGTCGCTCGGAATTCTGTTAGGGCTGTGGCTGTTGACCATTGTCTACATCAACTACCTGCCGGTGGTCACTCCGTTTCTGGCCAAACTGTCTGGTATAACCCTGGCCCTGGCGCTGGCCTTCCTGGGTTCCGTCAGTTGGGTGCTGACCCCAACCTACAATGCTACTTTCCGCCCGCTGCTGACTGAAAACCAATCTTTGCGGTTTACGCCAAACGCTGGCGGCGGATACGATCTGGCTCAAATTCCATTTAATTTTGAAGTCGATCTGGGCCAAAAGCTGGCGGTCACTGCCAGCGGCTCCGGGCGCAACCAGGTGCTGGATTTTCGCTTCCCTTTTTTTGGGAAGAATTATTCCCAGGTCTATGTCACCAGCCTGGGGCTGGTGAAAATGGGCACGGAGCTTTACCATCCCAACCTGCAGTACAAGGTTGGGCAGATCCCGGGTATCTTCCCGCTGCTGATTGATCTGCAGCCGGCCTCATCCGGTGGGGTATTTGCGCGCCTGGCACCTGACCGGCTGGTGGTGACCTGGAACCAACTCCCTGCGCTGCTGCAGCCTGATTCGATCTACACCTTTCAGGCTGTGTTGTACAGTGATGGCCGTTTTGATTTCAACTACAAAGATTTACCAGACCCGCTGACCTTTGGCTCGGATTCGACCCCATCGGCCAGTATCTGGGTGCGCGGTGCCACACCGGGGCTATCCAGCCCGGTTGCGCTGGCAGACGACTTATCGCGGGCGGTCCGGGTTGGGCCGCAGGGTTTGCTGCAAGATTACAACGCCAGCTTCCGCACTTACCAGAGTCGCTTCGACCAGCGCCTGGGTTGGCTAACCCTGGCTGCGACTGTTCTGCTGCTGGTGGTTGTTCCGTTTTTGTTTAATCTAAATATTCTCATGCCTTTGAATGCCTTGCTGGTCAGTATTCAACAGGTGGATGGCGGTAGGCTGGATGTCTCAACGCCTGTTCAGAGTCTCGACGAAATTGGGTTGTTGACCCAATCTTTTAACAAAATGGTGGCCTGGCTGAAGGCCCTGGTGGATGGGCTGGAGCAGCGCGTGGCGGTGCGCACAGCCGAGCTGGAATTAAGCAATCGAAACTTACAAGAAGTGGAGAGTATTCGTCTTGAGGCGCAGGATCAACTGGTAGAGCAGCAGCGTATCCTGGCAACCCTGGCTGAACGTGAACGTGTCAGCCGGGACCTGCATGATGGCCTGGCCCAGGTGATCCATGCCATCAGCCTGCAAACCCAGGCGGCGCAAGCTTTGCTTGCACGTGGAGAGCAGGCCAGTGCCAATGCCAGCCTTGATAGTGTCATAAAGATGGCTCATGATGCCAATTCCGATATCCGCAAAACCATCCTGGGTTTGCGGATCCAAGCCCAGCCCGAAACTGGTTTTATCAGTGACCTGGATAATTATTTGCAAGTTTACAGTACCCGGACCGGTATAAAAACCCACCTGAGCATTCCGGCTGATCGGCTGATGTTTATGTTGGTACCGGTGGTCGAAGACCATATTCTGCGCATCATCCAGGAAGCGCTTGCCAATATTGATAAACATGCCCAGGCCCACAATGCCGAGGTTATGTTCAGCGCTGATGAACGCAGCATCCAGCTGACTATTTCTGACGATGGCGCAGGTTTTGACACCCGGCTGCGTCTTGATGACAGTAATCAGCACTTTGGTTTGGACATGATGCGTGAACGCGTGAAGATTCTGGGCGGCCGGCTGGAGCTGCGATCTGCGCCGGGGCAGGGCACCAAAATCATGATCTTCTTCCCGCGCTTGCTTGCTGCGCCCCCGCTGGGGAATACCCAGGGTTTGCTGTCGCTGCGCGTGCTGTTGGCAGATGATTCGCCTCTTCATCTGGATGGATTGCAAAAGTTGTTGAGCGCGCGTGGGCTGACGGTGGTTGGCATGGCCCACGATGGCTTGGAAGCACAGGAAATTGTGCGCCGGCTGCACCCGGATATCGTCCTGATGGATGTGATCATGCCGCGTTGTGATGGCATCAAAGCCACCCTGGCGATCACAACCGAGTTCCCGGATATCAAAGTTGTCATGCTGACCTCTTCTGAAAAAGAAGAGCATCTCATTCAGGCAATCAAGAGCGGTGCTTCGGGTTACATGCTGAAAGGCGTGGATATCGGCGATATTATGGATGCGCTTGAGAAGCTGATGCGCGGCGAGCTTATCTTTTCGCCAGAGTTGACTGCCCACATGGTGAATGAGATTTCCACCCACGAAAGTGTCATCGATGAGAACTTTGACGATTTTATCAGCCCGGCTGCGCGTGGTGATTTGTCCGATCCACAGTTGAAAATGATCAGGTTGGCGGCAGATGGTATGACTTATAGGGAAATTGGTGAGTACCTGCATCTTTCAGAAGCCACCATCAAGGTTCACATGAAACACATCCGAGGGCGTCTGCACCTGAAAACGCACGCCGAGTTGGTGCAGCGTGGCAAGGAGTTTGTCTTAAAAAAGAAGACCGAGGGGCAGCAGTGATCTGGCAGGTGTAAGCGCAGCAGCGGCAACAGGCCAGCTTATAAAAATCAACTCAGGTTCGATATTTATTTCGTTCAAACAGGCCGTCTGTGCGTCAGCCAGGCGGCCTGTTTGCTTTGCCTGCGCACAAGCATTGATAACAGTGTATTTACTCACAAGCTCTTCATTCTGGCACTTAACCATCGCACCCAGCACCTTTCAAAATTACTCACGCAGCTGTCTGTACAGCAAAAATTAGCCTGGATGCGGAGAATTTCTCACCGCATCCAGGCTAATTTTTACCATCACAGCGCTTCCCAGTAAATGTATACTGATTGTTCGGCTGTCTGCTTTTTGAATTATAGGGGCTTTTAGTTGTTTGGTTTTGGAGTGCTCTCGGTTTTGGAAGATGCACTGCTGTTGCTGGAGCTTTCGGACGAGCCAGAATTACCCGAGCTGCTGCCAGAGCTTTCGGAGCTGCTGGACTGGGAGCTGGAGCTGCTTTCAGATTTCTCGGATTTTTCAGATTTCTCTGATTTTTCCGAAGAACCTTCCTTGCTCTCACCCTTGAGTGGGCGGCTGGCACCGGAAGCGGATTTGTGGTCGGTGGCATACCAGCCCGAGCCTTTGAAAACGATCCCGGCCGGGGTCAGCACTTTGCGCAGACTGTTTTTGCTGCATTCGGGGCAGCGTTTGAGCGGTTCATCGGTGAATGATTGGTGGCGTTCAAACTGCACGCCGCAGCTTTCGCAGCGATAAATGTAAATAGGCATGGTTTCTCCTTGCTAACGAATTTTTATTATAGTCCGCTTCACAGGCAGTGACAAGACTGCGCTTTGGGTTGTTAAGAGGCTTCTAACATTGGTGTGGCTGGATCTGGCGCATTGGTGGGTAATCTTTGTGATGGTATACCCGCACCTGGAACCCCATGAGCAAATTTTGGCCGCATTCTGTTGACGATTGGCGGGCCAGGGAGAGGGTCTTGAAAACCAATCATTCCAGCCCGGGTTTATCTGGCTTTCATCAGATTAGTGGGAGACAATCAATCAGCGCTAATCAGGGGCATCAACTTTAGCCCTATATGCTGCGCCGCGCGGGTTTTTGGCAGCGCTTTTTCTTTTCGCGCGATTTTCCATAGAAACTGCGTGTCATTCGTCCATTCG
>CAINXK010000183.1 GCA_903854805.1 uncultured Anaerolineae bacterium | reverse complement strand
CCAGGGATATTTTTTGGTCGCTACGTCCTCAGCAGGTAGTGAGGCGTCATCCTGGATAGCTAATAGCGAAACCGGCCACACAGCGGTTTCGCTATTTTTATTGGTTCTTGCATAGGACGACAGCTGCTGGATCGGAATGACAAACAAATATTTTTTGGGAGCAATATCCCAGGAATACCCTGGTTGTCATTTCTTCTGGGAATTATTCGAAGAGACATTTTTCCTGGAAGGCGAATAATGAGACAGGCTAACATATTTATTGGACCAAATCTAATTAAGTAATTTTTATGGAGTGAATATGACCTCAAGGATACAAGAGATTGCCGCCAGGATCAACATGTCTTACGACGATTTCGTTGGTGAGATGCGAAAAAGAGGCTGCAGCGAACCAACTGCTGCCAAAATTTGGAACGGTTATTACGAAAACTATGAAGCTTTTTCTGATAATGATGTAAATCTGAGCAATCTCCGTAAAGCTGGGGATGTATTAAAAGTCCAAACAGGTTCTCTGATCCCACGCTAACGTTTCGTTTTGTCTAGTTTGGCAAGCCCGGCGAATAACTTAGGATGTGATCTCTGACAGTAAGGTTTATTTATTAAATTACATGGGTATACCGACTGTTGTAGTGTCCTTTGATCAGCCTATTGGGTTTGCTCTTTGAAATCAATTATCACAAGGGATGGTAATTCGATGCATAAAAAAGTACTTGTCATAAGTGATGAGCCTGGTTTTGGAAAACGGATTTCGTTGTTCCTGAAACCGCTTGCTGTGACAGTATTGTCAGCATTTTCAGGGACCGAAGTGGTAAAGCAAGCATACGCAATTCATCCAGATTTCGCTATTTTTGATATCAGGCTGCCGGGCATGGACCGATTTGAAGTTTGTTCACGTCTTGGCGAATTTTCCAGTTTTCCAATTTTGGTGCTAACGGATGCTGTTTATAAAAATGTTGTGTTGCACGGTTCCAACATGGGGGCCTGCGATTTATTAAGAAAACCTTTTAGCAAGGACGAACTCGGGACACTCGTGCGGGTTTTGCTCAGGTGCTCGAAAAACAATAATTTTGGTAAATCCTCGACCATGCAATTTCCATCATCATCAACACTGAGGATTCTTCTAATTGCAAAAAAGTGGTCGAGAATGGGAAAAGCGGGTTTCTCATCCCGGCCCACAATACAGAGGCCCTGGGCAGCAGCATAACTCGCCTTATGAAAGCACCGGAAATATGACGTCGTTTCAGAAAAATCTCTCGTCAGAAAGCGGCGTAAAAATTCGACACAACGTCATCTTCGGCCATGTGTGGGATGTTTATGAGCAAGGCGTTCCGAATTTTATAGGACAGACAATATGAGTAGTTCACAAGCATATATCAAGAATTCAAAGTTAGGTCAAACGGTGGGCTCTGATCTCTTATATGGCATATATGATTTTTGGAGAAGGATGTTCAAGCGTTCCTTCGATATCACTATGTCGTTGATTGGCTTGCTTCTCCTTGCCCCTGTATTCATCTATGTTGCCGCACTGATCAAACGTGATTCCCCAGGTCCGGTTTTTTACTGGGGACCGCGTATGGGCAAAGATCAAAAACCCTTCAAAATCCTCAAATTCCGCAGCATGTATGAAGACCAGCGCAGCTACGAGGGTCCAGCTATCACCGCCAAAGGGGATGACCGCATCACGCCACTGGGACATTGGCTGCGTGACACAAAAATCAATGAACTGCCGCAGCTCTGGAATGTGCTGGTTGGAGAAATGAGCCTAGTCGGGCCGCGTCCCGAGGATCTAAATATTGCTGAAACCTGGTCTGCAGAGGCCTCAGCTGAAATTCTGTCAGTCAGACCTGGCATCACCAGCCCAGCCAGCATCCTGTACCACGATGAAGAAAAATTGCTTTCGAACACCAATCTGATGGGTGATTACTACAAGAATCTGCTGCCCGATAAGATGCGTCTCGACCGCCTGTATATTCGTTTCCACTCTTTCTTTTCAGATATCGACATCATCTTCTGG
>CAINXK010000182.1 GCA_903854805.1 uncultured Anaerolineae bacterium | reverse complement strand
TTGCGTAAAGACAGCCCGCCGACTGAAAAAGCCACTCTTTTAATAATGCGACCCAATAAAAAGGCAGTTTGATGAGTAATACTCCCAGCAAGCAGATTGTTCCTGAAGAAGAATACCGAAACATTTTTGAAGTTGTCAGCGAAGCCATCGTTATCTATGATATAGAGAATGGGCTGGTTGCTGAAGCCAACCCGGCTGCATGTGATATAAAACCATTGGTGCTATTTGGTGAAATCCACTTTCGAGGTGCGTCACTCTGTTGTCCGCTGTCGGCGGACAGTCGCTGTCTGTAACGCCGTGGGATACCCCCTTATTCATTTAGCGATTAGTCAACTTGAAAACTTCCTCGAAATTAGTGATTGCCACACGGGATTGTGTTTTGGCTGGTTTTCTGATCTAAATTTTTCGGATATCCATTTGTTACTGTATGTTTGCGATTTGAGGGTAAAATTTGGGGATGATTACAATTGCTCCGATCAAAGATGAACAAATAGTGGCTGCTAAGAGGGTAATCGAGGGAGTGGCGCAGCGGATATTTGAGCCAGAGAAATCTTCGGTAGAATTTGCAGCCAGCCTGGAAGATGAACATGAGTTGAAGGATATGGATGACTTGCGTCAGGTGTACGACGGGAAGCTAGGGGTGTTTCTGGTAGCGCTGGATGGGGATCGAGTGATTGGGACTGGGGCACTAAAGCCTCTCGAAGGACAAGCGGCCGAGTTGAAGCGTCTGTGGTTGTTGGAAGAATATCACGGGCAAAGAATTGGGTACAGGTTGGTAATGCAGCTATTTGAATTTGCGCGACAGGCTGGGTACAGGCAGATTTTTCTTCAGACGAGTCTTCAGCAGCAACGGGCGATTGAATTTTATAAGCAGATCGGATTTGTGGAAGTGTCCGATTATGTCACACTGGCCTATGATGACGATATTTCGTTAGGGATAACGCTGGCTGGGTGATGAAGAAGGCAAGAAAATAGAAATTTTCAACAAGGTACGGGTTCGTTCAAATAGAAATAATGTAATGATGGAAACCAGGATATGGACCGAAATGTACCTGACCGATAACCATTTCGAAAATCATGCCATGTGTTGGAATTGTAAGGCTACTGGTCAGGATAATTAAGGATGCATTCTGGTTCGGCTGGAACCTATATTCCTGTGGGAGTGCTTTCGTCTGGTATTGGAGTCAATTCGTAATCAGTCAGGCTGTATTTTGCCTGATTGTTTAGCCAGATGAGCGTTTGCGTAATACAGCTTGTTGAGGTTCTTCATTCACGATCAGTTGAAACACATCCGGGCGGCTGTAATGACCGGCTACATCAAGATCGAACTTCCCCCGACCAATATCATTCAGATCGAGTGTGGCTGTTAGAATAGTTTCACTGCCGAAAAATGGTCCGGCCAGCACCTTCCCGAATGGGTTGATGATGGCGCTGCCTCCACGAATGAGGATAGAGTCAGGCGAATCACCAAGCGAAACGCGCACGTTTTCGGGAAATGCCTTTTTCTCAAGGAACTGAACAGCCGTAAGCACAAAACAGCGGCCTTCCATGGCAATATGCTGCATGCTAGGCAACCAGGTATCGCGATCATCAACAGTGGGTGCACAGTAAAGAGCAACATTTTTGGAGTACATCGCCATGCGCAGCATCGGCATGTAATTTTCCCAGCAAATAACGGAACCGATCCGACCGTAGGGACTATCTACAACGGTCAGGGTCGAGCCATCACCAAATCCCCAGATCATGCGTTCAAGTGCAGTCGGCATTAGCTTGCGATGCTTGCCCTGGAGAGTGCCATCCGGCCCAAAGAACAACGCGGTGCAGTAGAGGGTTCCAAGTTCGCGTTCGATTACACCGATCACTACGTGAACACCATGCTTACCGGCAGCCTCACCGAGCCTGGCAGTCTGCGGACCAGGTACTTCAATCGCAGATTCCAGGTAGATACGGAATTCATCACGCCCGGGCGCATCTCTTGCACCGACCACCAACCCGTAGCCCATTCCTTTGGGATAGCCGGTAATAAAAGCCTCGGGAAAGACGACGACCTTTGCGCCTGTATCGGCAGCTTCACCAATGAGCCGAATGGCCTTATCTACGCAGGCATCTGGATCAAACATCACTGAACCGGCCTGAACAACCGCAACTTTAACGCTTGATTCTTTCGCGCTTTCAGCCATCTAAATTCACCTTATTCCATTTTTCTATTGCGAAAATAGGTATGTGGTATTACGTTGCCAATTGGTTTTGGATATTCAGAACAATATCGTCTGGCAGGTCGTAGAGATTGAGTCTGCCTGAAACCGGAATAGGGGAATGCAAAATACGTGGATTTTCGAGGATAAACCCGATCATTTCTGGGTTCCACCAGGATGGATCGTCAAAATTTGGGTGATCGGAAGATGGGATGCCGTCATCCTCTGTCCACACGTAGTGATCGAGGGTTACAACGCCAAGAACGGCGCCATTGATGCTACAAAGCTCCTCAGGAAATTCGCGGTTTAATTGAAGGCATTTATCGCGCAGGGGTTGCCAAAATTTTTGCGCCTCCGGTGACTTGCTGGAAACAATCGCAAGCGGTCCGACTGCGCCTTTAGGTGCCCAACTGCGATTTTCGATATTCTTGATACCAGCGACTATCAGGCCAGCGTATGGTTGTTTGATGGAAATGGCTTTCATAAAATTTACCTGTTCCTCACGACGTTTGATCCTGGATTTGACAGATTGAACCGCCCATAATTATTAAAATTACTTTAGGCTGCGGGCAACTGACAGTTGGCATAGAGATTTCTTCCATGCTTGAAATACGTTTTTGAGTCTCTGCTTTGAAAATAACTCAGGTATACGACAAGTCGGTTTGGATTACTCTCGAATTATGCCCAAAATATATTTTACTTCAATCAGCCGTCTGCAACTGTTCAATTATTTTGGCTCTCATCGGGTTCGTGGGAGACAATTAATCAGCACTATTCCGGACATCAATCAGCTTTAACCCTATATTCTACTGGGCGCAAGCTTTTGGAAGCGCTTTTTTGCAATATTTTCCAAAGAAACTGCGTGTCATTCGTTCATTCGGCACTTATTCGTGATAAAAACAGCCACAATAGTCCCTGCAAACCCTGCGCTTGTTACGCCAAGCCACAGGCAACGCAGATTAAATATTTTTCCCCACTAATCTGGGGAGAATCATTTTTATGCACTGAACAAGTTTAATGAAAATCGCCCAGCTAAATTTTCCATCAAAAGGGTAGGAATTTTCAAGTTCAGGGTAGGTAAGTTACCGATTAAAAAGCCCGGGATGGAATAAAACATGAAACCGAATTCAATTAATCCCTGGTTTGAAAAGTAGCATTAATTCGTGAAAGGAGAAAGAACCTCAGTTTTGGAAATGTCCTTACAAAATAAAAGGTACATTCCTTTAGTCACCCTGCGTCCGGAAATACTTGCCATAATCGCCGACCAATAGATAGCGCGGGTCTTCATCTTCTTCAATTGTTGGAAAACGCCCGATCGATTGAAAAAATCGGTTATCACGATTATCGTCGTTCACCAGCGAAACCTCCCCGACCAGCACGCGCCCATCCCCCCAAAATTCATGATAACAATGTTGTTCCAGGGTGATACTTTCGCCATTTTCAAGCGTAACCACATCGCCAGCATTGATCTTGCGCCGCGAGCCATCCACGCTGAAACTTACTTCGCCAGTTCGCACCAGATCTTCATCCGCTGAGGCTGGGTAAAGACGCAGCATCAATCTGCCCCCGCCTCTATTGATTATGTCTTCCATTTTATTCCAATGGAAATGCAGAGGCGTCGTCTGCCCATTTTCGACAACCATTATTTTTTCGGCATAAAGCTTGCCGCTGCGGGCCGCCAAATTCTTTGGATTGCCGTTGCGGAGTGTGAATAGAAACAGCCCGAACTTGGAAAAATCACCAATCCCAAAATCGGTAATATCCCAGCCAAGCGCATTGTCGACAATCTCGCTTACCTCAGGCCCTTTTTGCTGCCAATCCTGCGGCTTCCAATAAGCAAAAGGTGGCAGGTAAAATCCTTGCGCGTGAATGAAAACATCCGCAGATTGGAGTATTGCATTGATTTCTGAGCGCTTCATAATTATTCCTAAGGTAACCAGGGATGAGGTATTGTCACCTTTATGATGGTTGTAAACCCATTTTCGAAGCAACAAAACCCGCTTTATCTGATGGGCGGTTTATAGAAACATGGAAAATTCATTTTTCACAAAGTTAGCCAGAATTTAATTGAAGACTGACGAATATGGTCAACATAATATTAGGGGATATGAAACAAAACGTTCGCTAGAATAGGCTGAAGTGAATGGGTTTCTATAATAAAGTTGTGTTTACAACAACATTAACCCAGGAACTACAAAAGACCACCATGGCATTTTAACACTTTTAGCCCAATTGAAGACAGTTGATCCAAAGCAAATCTGCACCAAATGAGCTGGGTGATTCTCGCTATGCTCGCCATGACCAGATGGGCGACAATGTTGGGTTTTTCAGGCAGGGCTGAAGATGGCAGTGGCTGTGGTATCAAATTTCTTTTTTAATTGCGCCCCAAATTTCACTGACAGCTAGTTTGCCAATTTCTTCCGCACCTTTGGCGGCGATGATTGGTAATACTGACCGGATGCCCGTCCAGACGCTGGTTACGAAGATGGGAATTTCAAGCATGATTTCATCCTGATGGATACTCTGATGCATAAAAAGCATTTTTACAACTAACCAACCACCACGGGTTACGGATAACAGAATTGGTCTCGAAAATCTATAATCGACCATTTCTCGAATAGTATCACTGACTTGTGGTTATGCAGTCTGTCTAAAAGGTTCTTGGGCGGGTTTTGTTTTTTAGGTCCACGCTTCTTCTTGACTGTTCCCAGTTCGTCCGGCGGCAGGTTCGCAATTAACCCTTCATCCACCAGTTCAGCATGACGGCGATTGAAATTGGACAACTGCGTTTCGTCATATCTGAAATATGATTTCAAACCATGGTGGCTGGCCGTGCTGTGAAGCGTTGGACCTTGTCCAACGCTTTCTGCTCTCGTTCCACTTGTACTTCGTAATATGGTCGGTTTAGGCCAGCACTTTTGACAGTTAGGCCAGAATTTCTTCATTGGTGAAGCGGACGACTGCGATGCTGTAAGAAATTAATCTTCCTTTCCTGCAAGGAATGTGCTGAAGATAACATCCTGAAACTCGTTATTTGCGGAGATAGATTTGAGAAAGGGTGCAGTGCCGAGGCATACCTAGATCGGTCCCTGCTATTTTCTGCTTCCGATCCATGTGCCTCCTGCGCCATCCTGACCGTGCCACCATTGACCGGTGATGGAATTGTTATCCGCAGTCAGGGATATCGTCACTCTGCCTCCATCGGTGGGCGCCTGGTAGGTGGGGGCGCTGCTCCAGGTCCCCTCGATAATCCTTCCATCCGGGCTTAACGTCCCTGCAATTTTTCCCGAATTAAGCGTATATATGCAGTTCACCTTCTGACCATCCACACCACAAGTCAGGACTCCGTTATTGGTATCCCAAAAACCTGCGAATTTGCTCAACTCGACCGTGATGGGAGAATTCGGAGTGGCGCTTGGATTTTCTGCTGGTGCCTGTTGGTCAACCTGCGAGGTTGAAGTGGGTGTGACTTTGGCTGCATCCAGGCAGGTTTGTGGAAAGCTAATCTCGACCGATTGGTTAATATCCTTGACCTCAAAATTTATTTCTGTGTGAATGACGTTGGTTTTTGGATCCACAACAGTTTCAACAACCAACAAATATTTGACCAGGTATTGCCCATCAACCGCCAGCCAGTAATCGCCCTGGTTAATGGTTACATTTGCCCCGGATTTTGCCCCCAGACCTTTGACTTTAAAGGAAAAGTGGTTAGTGGATACGCCATTCACCGTTTCCGGGGCCACAAAGAGCGGGTTATCGATTGCAGGTGAAAAACTAAACATGCTCATGATAATGTCCCTCATTTCGGCTTCATTGGAAATGAGACTCTCAAAACTCCAATCTTCTCCGGAACCCGAACACTGATCGCTGCCGATGCGATAAATAACTGAAGGGCTGCCGCCTTCGCTGGGCTGGCCATCTATAATTGATTCGGATGTCAAACTGGTAAACTGGGCATCCTTGTCCTTGGATAGTTGGGTTTCAAAACTAACGGTGCTTGAATTATTCGGGTCCGGGCCTGAAGTTGTGAAGGATAATATCGTGCGGTAGCTGTTCAGGCTGGCCAATCCATCCGAAATACTGACGGGTTTTGAGTCGGGAGTTTTACCCGGCAGCTGGAAGATTGGCGTCGCTTGCGGGGTTTCGCCGGGTGTCTGCCCGGTGGCATTACCAGGCGACGATTGCTGCGGGGTTTCGGGCGGCGTTTGTCCGGCTGGGAGACCAAGTGTCGGCAGGCTGCAGGCCAGGCTAATCAGCCCAAGCATCAAAAAGGAAATTAAGGTTCTGTTTTTCATTTTTACTCCTGTAATATTCCATCAGAATGGAAGCGCGGGACTGGGCCAAAATGGCCTGGCCTTCAAACCGGGTTTAAGCTACCAATCAAACAAGGTCATCTTGAATCATTTTTTCAAAGAGTCGGTGTTTTGCAGGTCATAAATCGCGAAGCCTTCATTCTCATAAATAGTTGGGAAGGGTTGTAAATGAGGTTTTTCAACAACCAGATATCGGATCTGATGCTCTTGAGCAATACGCAGATAGTCTTCCGGTTTGAGTGAATAGTAGGCAGCCCGGGTGATCGAAAAAGTATCCAGGTAATTTCCATTAAATTGAGTGATGGCAGTGGGTGCCAGGGCCTCGAACTTCTTCTGCCAGGATGGAAAATATTCTGGGTGTGGAAACTCGAAAATTTCAACCAGAGTCGCCAGGGTACCCCGCTCAGAGAAAGTGCGCCAATCAGGGATATAGTGCGAGAGGATCTCGGGCGGGGTAATGAACATGGCCTCGCGTGGTGTGTTATTTCGAGCCCAATCCTGTGTTTGTGTCCAGGCTGTTTTCGGTTCAAATATGAAATAACCCGGCGACCAAATTCCGGACTGGAAGCCACTAAAAAGCGAGACAACTAGAATCAGGCAGAACACACTGGTGCCGGCCAATTGCCGCCAGCGATATTTATCCATCCAGCGATTAAGGGCCAGGAAGAGCAGGGGCAGCAGCGGGGATGGATAAGCGATGAAACTGACTACAACCAGTCCGGCTGGGATGGCCCTCAGACTCCACTGCTGAAGGTGGTTGGCGAGATAACCCGCAAAATAGATGTAACCAAAAAGCATCAGAAAAACACCGATGCGCAAAATTTGCAGTTGCAAGATGAAGGTAATCGGAAACGAATAGGTGGTCAGAAGTTGAACCAGCAGTACCATCCCGATTGCTAAAACAAAATTGGTCATTGTGCGGTCATGGTCAGAAAGCTTCAGCTGCCTGCCCAAACCGAAAAATGCCAGGGTGGCGAATCCGTGCAGTGTGCCTAATAAAATCTGGGGAGTGGCTAGAAAGAAATAATAAACACCTGCCAACAAGGCGGAAGAAACGAGTTTTAGAACATCCGGGCGGACTTGTAAGTCGATGGGCACGCTGCCTGTGCGCCACACTAAGATGGGCAAGCTGGCGCCGATAAAGACGGCAACTCCACTAACGAGGTTTTTCCACCCGATTTCAGGAAGCCGTAGACAAAGGTCAAAAAGGATCATCACTAAGGCAAAACCGGCGTAGACAACGTGGATGTTGAACGTTATGCCTAACAACAGAAAAGCTAGCAAATAACGCCGGCGCAGGTAGAGCAGGATTGCGCCCAGGATGAAAGGCAGGACAAAAGTACGGTTGAGCAAGCTAAATTCGACGATCGGAAATCCGGGCATGCCCATGTGAGGAAAAATCAGCAGGATAACGCTAAACAGATTAGCCAGGTTATTCTGAAACAAGGCTCCGGTCAATTCCCAAAATATCCAGACCAGTCCGAAGGTAGCCAAAATATGGACGCCAAACATGACCGGTTCAAGGATTCCCACGCGATAGGCAGGAATAAACATCTGCCAGAAGAAGGAATAATGTTCGCTCCGTAGATTGAGGAAGGGATCGTTTGGATAGAGGCCGGGGTCAGAAAGTTTCTTCAGGAAAGGGATATGGACAACCTGGTCAAAAGTGCCAAAGTGATAGCCATTGACCCAGATGGCTAACAAGGCCACTCCCAAGAAAAAAATATAGCGCAGCAGGGTTTTCTTTGCGATGTGATCTGCAAACGCGCTAACTTTAGAAATCATTCAATCTCTCCCCAGTAATTCAGGGGTGGTCATTGAATTGATTTTTCTGGCGGGGATAGCAACCCCAATTCCGCCAATCAGCAAAGTGATACAAATAATCCATGTGATGGTCGATACATCCCAGATTGGCGTGATCGCAATTCCAAAAGCAGAAAAATTCTGGATGCGCGATATCACCAGAACAACCGCAAAAAGTCCGCCCACACAGGCTCCGAGCAGCAAAATCAGGCTAGCCTGGGTAAGTAGATAGATCACGACCGAAATTCTACCGAAACCGAGGGTACGCGCGATGCCAAATTCGCGGCGATGAATCCAAGCCAGACGCCAAAGCAGATTGGTGAGCGTGATACTGGTTGCAACCCCTGCAAAACCTCCGAGTAATCCGATATAGCCAAAAAAACTCATAATTTCTTTTCCGAAAGTATTGCCAGCATCGCCTCTGCGACCAATTGAAACCCCTTTTGTAAGTTTGGACCCTTCGTGAAGCAGGCCCTGATCTGGGATGTAATAGACTGAAACATCTGACCCATAGTCCAGCAACTTTTGGGCATCAGTGAGTGAAACCCAGGCCTGGCTGTCTTCATAAGAGCCAGTCTCGAAAATCCCGATCACCGTAAATTCGCGACCACGTAAGTTGAGCGTGTCTCCAACCTTGAGCTTGAGTCGATTTGCCAGCCCGATACCCACCATGGTCAACCTTGGAGTGTCACCGGAGCTGAGGTTTCGACCTGCCAAAAGTTTGAAAGGGCTGACGCGCAGTAGGTTTTCTGGCTGCACACCGCGCATCATGATGCCATTCGAGATTGAGGTCCCCACTACTTGATGAATTTCTGGAATGGGTTGATAGCCAGCCTTCTCCAGGATTTGTTTTATCTCGCTGTTCAGGCGGCTGCCATGAATTTCACCACTGCCGAAACTAACCTGAACCACCAACCAGTTAGTATCAAGCGAGAAATAGGTCATGGATAGTGACTTCTGGTAGGTGATCAAAGCCAGGTAAGTTGCGAACGATATGCTAAAAAGCAAGGCCATCACCAGCGCAAGCAGCCAGCGTCTTTTGAGATCTCGTAAGGCGATCCAAATTATTGCAAGCATCTTTACCTATTGTTGGATAAAACTGGCGACACTTCGATTGCGTAAATGACGTGTGGGAATCCAAATCCCGACCCAGCCAAAGAATACAGAAAGCAGAAACCCAACCCAAAGAGCTTCCTGTGAGATCGTAACTGGTAGCGGGACCGAATGTAGGGTTAATGGATTAATGCGATTAAACCAATTTAACAGCAGCGCTGTGACCCCCCAACTAGAAAAATAACTCACACAAACCAGAAGTAAGGTCCTCAAGGTGATCAGCGCGCGGATGGTACCGGACTGAATTCCAATGGCGCGCAAAATGGTGATATCCCGGCTGCGCTCGGAGAGGATCAGGAAAATATTGCAATAAGTTCCCAACATGACCGCTGATAAGGCTAGTAGCACGAGCAGACCGCTTACGCCTTTCAGGTCAGAGAGTGCTTTTGTGTATTCCTGATAAAGGTTATCGGCGAAAAAGACCTCGAAGCGATCGATTATGCGTGGATCGTTTTGAAGTTTTGCGCGAATTGCCTCCGAATCCAGACCAGGTTGCAGTTGAACCCAAGCGAATTGATAGACGCCCTTCAGATTAAACAGGTCGTTAGCCGCATCAAGGGTCATCCAAATGGCGCTGAATTTCGTGCCAGGGGCTCTAATCAACCCGGTAATGCTGAAATCATCACCGTAGAAGTGGATCGTCTGGCCGATCTTCCAGGTTGTCATGGCAGCAGTACCTTCTCCGATGACAACCTGGTTGGCTGCATTCGGCCAATCACCACTGATCAGTTGCAAGGAATGCACGGTTTGCATATCTATCAGCCGGGCTGCCCTGAGTTGAATAAGGTTGCCGTTGGCGTTGATGATCTTAAAAACAAGTGGGGAGACGCTTTTTATATATTCCGGAATTAACTCCCGGGCCGGGAGAAAATCCTGGTCTGAGATTGCGCTTTCGGACGGGTCGAAGACATTCCGCGAAATGATTAGCAATGCAGATTTATCGGTGGGCTGATTGCCAAATTTATAAGCGGCCTCGGCAAGTCCTACCAGCGCAAAATAACTGCAAAGAAATACCAATAAATTTACAATCGTGATGGTAGTACGCCAGCCATCATTGATCAAATCTTTGATCACAAAGCGAAAAATGTCAGCCAGTTTTGTCATGGTGGTTGAGGTGAATTTTCCCATCACGGAGCTCAAAGACACGGTCTGCATTTTCTGCCAGCCGCAGGTTGTGGGTGGCGACCACAAAGGTCAGACCCATTTGAATATTCAATTCGCGCATCAGCCCGGTGATCTCATCAGCAGTCCGTGAATCGAGATCACCAGTGGGTTCATCCGCCAGGATCAACTCAGGTTCGGCGATGATCGAACGGGCGATGGCAACCCGCTGTTGTTCTCCTCCAGAAAGCTCGGAAGGGAGGTGTTTCAAACGCTTTTCAAGACCCAGCCGAGTTAGAATTTGGGTGGCTTTGAGATTGGCTTGTTTGAAAGCGACGCCTTTGGCCATTAATGGAAGGGATACGTTTTCTGCGGCATTCAAAGCGGAGAGCAGGTTGTAAAACTGGAAAATAAAACCGATGTGATCGCGGCGGAAACGGGTCAGGCTTTCTTCACTGGCTTTTTCCAGCGCGAAACCATTGATGGCGATTGTGCCTGATGTGGGATGATCTATTCCGCCGATTAAATTGAGCAGCGTGGATTTTCCGCCTCCGCTTGGCCCGAGGATGACCACAAATTCCCCTTTATTAATATCGAGGTCAATTCCGCAGATAGCTTCCACGGATTCAGTACCGCGCTGATAGGTTTTATAGAGTTGTTGAATTGAGATCATGGTTGTTTTTTTTGGATAAGTAGTTTTGTGTTGCGTTTTAGATCAAGCGTGAATACATACGATGTTTCTTGTGAAAGGTGATGCCAAGACTGGACAATTCTTTCAGCATGCGTTGATTGTCTGCGCCGACCTGCACAATTTCAGCCAGGGTGTAATGGGTGTTCTGACAACTCTTTCGAAGTTCGCTAAATAAAATAGCGGTCCCACCCGAACCACGATATTCTTCAATCATACCGGCGCCATTGATATTGATTACTCTTGTCGTGCGCAAGCTGATCAGGATATCCAGCCAGCCGAAAGGGAATAGCTGCCCTTTTGTGCGCTGCAGCGCTTCAGAGATATCGGGGTATGCAAACAAGAAACCAACCGGACGATCGTCTTTCATCACAATCTTGATTAATTTTGGATCGGCGAACCTGATAAGTTGATCTGCCATGCCTTTGGCTTCTTGCTCGCTGATGGGATAGTTACCGTTCGTGCCCTGGATGGCGTTATTGTAAAGTTCCCGCAACTGTGTCTGGAGCTTGCGTAAATCGCTGCGCTTGCGAAATTCGGCAATCTGCAAACCACGACGTTCCTGGACGCGTTTTGAGATCAGGTCAATCTTTGAATCCATGAAAAAACCCTGCTCGACAAACCCCGATAGAATTTCGGTGGTCATGGTAAAGCCGGCCTGTTCGACCAGGTCGGGGTACCAGTCAGGGTTGTAAGGAATGCCAAGCGCTGGACGATGCTCAAAACCATCACTTAATAAACCAAGACCATCGAGCGCAGAAAAACCCTTCGGGCCGATTATTTTACTCAAGCCCTGGTCGCGGGCCCAGGCAAAGGCGGCCTCAAACAGGTAAGTGGACGCTTCTGGCTGGTTGAATGACTCAAACAGGTAGAAAAACGCGGTCGCCTCATGATTGTATTCGTTATAGCGCGAATTATTAAGACAGGCCAGCCGGGCAACCGGGCGGGTCTCTTGGTCGAAGGCCAGAAAATAGGCGGCAGTGGAATGAGCGTAAAAAGAATTCTTATGGGTGTCCAGCATGCGGGCGGCATCCATTTGGAGCGGCGGCACCCACTGGGGAATATTTCTGTAGATGGAATATGGCAACCGCAGAAAGATTTGAACCTGTCTGGCGTTGGATAAATCTATTTTTTGAATGGTGTAAGCTGTCATACCTTCGGCTCCAGCTGCCCGTCTTTTCATTGTAGCATGGAAGGGAAAGCGAAGGATACGCCAGGTACAGTGCAACTCAGAGCTTTCTCAAAGTCAGGGTAGGGTGGAGAAAAAGACCTGACCTGGTAATAAATATAAGTAGTTTTTTTGCTACCGTACAGTTTTAAAAATAGGTGCAAAGTGGGATGTAAGTTGAACGGAGTAAAGTTGGAAAGACACGATCTAAGCGATTTCCCGTTCGTAAAACTTTGTGAAATAAATCCCAATATTGATCTATCCCTGGAATACCCTATACTTATTTAAGAAAATTCGGTCGGATGATAGCAATGTATCTTTTCGAGCTGCAAATGGTCTTTTTCAACGGTGCCCACTTTGTCGTTGTTGCGCCTGCCGCAAATGCTTGAAGAACGAAACGAAATTGCTTTCCCTAATGGTTCCGGCTTTCCCGGGTTATCGATCGAAACCGAATCTCCGTTGTTCGTCATCAGGCGAACTAGTTTAGTTTCATAGAAATCTCAAAAGAAATCTTATTGGTTTAGCAAACAATGACCGCGCAACCTTTATTTCTAGTGGAGGGAAAAAAGTGTCTATCAATAAATTTAGTCTCTTTCTTCAAAGCCTGGATGAATTTGAAAAAAACGCCAGCTTGCTGGAGTTGCGTAAACGCTTATTAAAATCACTGCTTACAACCGGCACATGGATTGGATTGGTGCTTTATGTCATTGGCCTTACGCCATTCGTTTTTGGTAAATTAACCATCTGGTATCCAATTATTTATACGATCATCATTGCCTGGTTGCTGGCAATTACCTTTATCAAGGTTTTATCTTTTTATACCCTGCGGGTTTTCAGCCTGTTGTCATTCCTTTATATTATGGGTATATTAAATTTATTTTTAGGCGGGTTAAATGCGGGAGCAGCTTTATTTTTCCTGACCTTTACCGCCATTTTTACCTTACTGGTAGGGATTAGAGGAGGTATTCTCGCCCTGGCGTCCTCCATTATAGCCATCACAATTGTGGGTATTGAAATAACACAAGGGTATGTTACGCCAAGTTGGTATTATTCTGCAGTTGAAGTTTCGCCCTGGATAATCACCAGCCTGACCATGGTCTTGATGGGTGCTCTGTTGACAATTTCCATATCCACCCTGGTTCGCAGCCTGGATGAACAATTAAGGAAGGCAGTCGCGCTCGCAAATGATCTATCACTGGCCTATGAAACGACCAGACGGGAAAATGTTTATCGCTACCAATTGCGTCATTTGGGCGATAGTCTACATGGCGAAGATTCACTCCAAACCCGTTTGGAGGATGGACTAAAATTATTGTGCCATACTTTGGACTCGACCGGTGGGTTCATTGCAACGCGCCAATTTGATTGTTTGGTTGTTAGAGTTTCCCTCGCATCCGTTCCAGTTGGGGAAGAGTTCAGTGCAATTGAGATGTCGCTTGAAGATGTATACAAACCTTCGGCCGGGTTGGCGGATACACTTACATGGATGGCGCCGGCATATAAGGGTGATAAACAACTCACATTGATCGGCATAGGACATCCGAAGAATAAACACCAGTACTCGGAGAACGACCTCGACCTTTTGGCAGAAGCTGCCAACAAGGTCGCTTCGATCGTTGCACTAGCAGAGATTTATTCCGGAGAAACAGTTCATGAAAAAAGCCTGCATTCCGAATCAAGCGAGTTATTTACCACTCTCGACTCGAATCCTGATCCACAGTTTCTCAAAATGGTTGAAGATGTTCTGAAAAAATTGGCAGACACTATAACCCTGGGTCAATCACCTTTATCGCAGGAATTAAAAATCAAAGGCGAAACACATATTGATCGCGGGAAAATTTTGCGTGAGAAGCTGGTCAGTGCCATAGATACTCTTCGACCTGACGGAAATCGACCGGCTGAGCCGGTACCGCATGAATGGGAAAACTATGTGGTATTGCATGATGCGTATGTGGAAGGGGTAGCCAACCGCGATATCATGGCGCACTTATATATCTCAGAAGGCACATTTAATCGAATCCGACGCAAAGCGTTGCGAGGCGTTTCCCGTTATTTATTGGAAAAATCGAACTAATTTACTCGACTTTACTCAAAATACCACGCAGACTCCAACCGAGAGTCTGCGTAGTATTTTAACGACTTTTATTTAATGGCGGGTTTTGGCAGTTACTATTGGCAGTTTTTGGCATTTAATATTTTTTCCATGGCTGTATACTGGGCAAACTTCAGAGTACAGACTGCCCAAGCGTTGCTTAGGTAACAGTTTCTGTCACCGTTCAACCGGCAATCCCAACGGAAATTGGAGAAATAAATTTTATTGGTTCTTAATATATTGAGGAGAAAAACAGATGAACATTGCGCAATTTGCTGTACCAAAGCTAGCCCAAGGGGGAATCATTCTCCTGGCTGTCATTTCTGTTGCGATCGCTGATGTGATGCTCAAAAAGGCGGCCGATCAGGGCAGCCTGTCTACTGCGCTAATCAGTCCCTGGTTGTTTATGGCAATTGGTTTGTACTTGATCCAGATCAGTTTCTTCACCATCGCCTTTATTGCCGGTTGGAAGCTCAGCATCATTGGCGCTCTGCAAACTGCCATTTACGCACTGATCGTTCTGGCATCCGGTGTTTTTCTCTATCATGAGAGTCTGACCACAGTACAGGTATTTGGCACGTTATTGGCGTTTGGCGGTGTGGTGCTGATTAACTGGCCTTGATGCAAAATGGTTATCATGGTTTTTGATGGTGGCGTCTTTTCATTCTGTCAATCGGAAAAGCATTGCCGTTGGCAAAAGAAGTTCCTTTAATAATAGCCCTACAATTTTATTGGAGTATAAAGATGCCTACGGTCAACAATCCTCCATTAGACAAAACCATTAAACTTTCTGCGTTAATAGCTCAAATCTGGGTTTACCCCGGCAATTTGATTGAACGACACTTGCCTGCTTTGTTAATAGGACGCCAACTTACCCCTGGAATAAGCACCGGTTTGGTGATTGGCATTGTCGATGTTATCTATACCATTTCGCTTGCCGCACTAATCTTTGCCGGGAACGCACCCCCTTATGTAGCCAATGGCATTGGGTTGATCCTGCTTGGAGGAATACCTCCTCTTCTATTTATCAATTCATTAAGTTCCTATAAAGGCAATATGACTTGCGGTCAGGATGCTCCCGCTGCTATTCTGGCAGTGATTGCGGCAGGGATCATGCAAAGCATGCCCTTGTCCTCGCCGCGGGAAAAATTTGTCACGGTCATTGCTCTAATTGTACTGACAACATTGTTGACCGGATTATGTTTTCTTCTGTCAGGCTATTTTAAACTTGGTTCTCTGGCGCGCTTCATACCTTACCCCGTGATTAGCGGTTTCCTGGCTGGTACCGGCTGGATGCTTGTCACCGGTGGAATCAGGGTAATGTCTGGTGTTGCCTTTAGTTTTAGCGATCTCGGTGCATTATTTAAGCCTGATATTTTTATACACTGGGCGCCAGGATCGGTTTTTGCTTTTTTCATGCTCCTGGTCTTGAACCGTTTCAAGCATTCCATGCTTCTGCCTGGAATGCTGATCGGGACAGTAGTCCTTTTTTATGGTGTTGTGCTTTTCACTCAAACACCCATCGCCACCCTCAGTGCACAAGGCTGGTTGTTAGGCCCTTTTTACAATGCGACACTGTGGCAACCCCTGCATTTTTCAGATATGGCATTGATCCACTGGGAATCCATTCTGGCGCATGCGGGCGGCATGGCAAGTGTTGTACTTATCAGCATGGTCACTTTTTTGCTGAATGCCAGTGGGATCGAATTGATCGTTCGGCAGAATTATGACCTGAACCATGAACTGCGCGTGACCGGGATCGGAAACATCCTTGGTGGCTTAATGGGGAACATCATTAGTTTCCACGATCTAACCGATACCGCGATGATCTACAAGTTCGGAAAAGGCAGCCGTTTATGCAGTTGGGTGACAGCAGCAGTATTTATCCTGCCCTTTCTATTTGGAGCTGCAGCGCTGTCCTATGTTCCAAAAATAACGCTGGGAACCATACTTATCCTTTTTGGTTTTTCATTTTTATATGAATGGATCTATCGGGCATGGTTCAATTTCTCCAAATTGGAATATGTTGTCATCCTGCTGATCCTGGTCACTATTGCCGTTTTGGGTTTCCTGCAAGGAGTCGGTCTTGGGATCGTGGCGACATTGGGGTTATTTATCATTAATTACAGCCGGGTCAGCGTAGCAAGCATAGGCTAACCGGCGCTGAACTTAAAAAACCGCTTTGCGCGCAGCCCCAGTCATCTGACGATTTTGATGGAATAGGGCGGAAGGATATATAAGCGCTAATAGTCGTTTGGGTAAGCCCTTTGCACAGGAACAACCAGGTTGAGTGACCTGAAACTAGTTGGAATAAATGCGTTCTATGCTCAATTAAGCGTAGCTCATGGATTTCATGAGGTTAATCTGAGAATAGCAAGCTGCTCACCCTTCATCGCTCAAATCCGGATGGACGAACCAGGCAGCTATTTCGGTTTGATTATTTTAATTTTATTTGCCATACATGCACAGTGCCATTTTCGTCAGCAGTAAGTGCTTTAATGGAAATATTTACCTTTGAAGCTTTTATCGTCTGATCAAAAGTGAATGTATTTCCCGCGTCACCATTTTCGTTAAACTGGTGCGTGTAACTCTTGACCTTTTCTCCGCCAGCTGAAAAAAATGTTATTTGCAATTCAATCGGATCTGCACCATAGATAATAAATATTGAATGGAATTCATGCTCGCGAGGATAGGTTAAATCGAATTCTACTGGATTGATTTCCGCGCTTTTATAAAGTGACACAGGGTCTTCATCAAATGCGGCCTCGATTTGCGTACCATCGTTTCTCGTATATGCAATCTGTACTTTTTCTCCGTCGAGCAGAATTTCGCCAGTAAGCAATTTATGATATTCTTCCTTTTCAGCAGCGATAATTGACTCGGCTTGCTGGGAATACTTAAGATGGATAAAGTAAAAGCCTGCCTTAGATGCAGAATAGGGAATGGTTTTCAGGATTTCTATGTCGGAGAATTTCGGATCTTTTTTTGCAAAATCAAGCTCTTCCGGCGTTGCAATGAAGATCGTATCTGGTTCAAAGGGGATGATTCGAAGAGAATAATCATATAAAGAGCTGAAACGTATATTGGCGTGATCGCCCAAATAGATCCGCGCCACCATGTCGCTCATCATAGCCCAATTTGGTGACATAACCGCAGGCGCATTCGGCGTTAATTCCCATTCCTTTTTTAGTTCGGTGAAGACTTTATTCGCCCCGAACTGCACTCCATTGGCCTGATTGTTATCAAACCAGGATATTCCATTATGCAACACATCCCAAAGCATATAAGAGTTTACAGAAAGCAAAATAAAAAACAGAAGAAAAGAAATAGGAATATATTTATTTAAATGAAACCTGTCGCTGGCTTTTTGTAATAAATCACCCAACCCAATCGAAGAAATCAGTGCCACGGGAATAACCATGACCAGGGCGCGGGTAATACTGCTGGGCGAGGTTACCAATGCCGCCGCTACGGGGGCAATCAGCAAAACTGCCAATAAACTCCTGTACTCTGGCTGTCGCAAACGGCGGACCAATAACCATAATCCCCAAAATAAAATGGGCATCAGCCAAAGGCCCAAATGTCCATACCCTTTCATAATATGCAGCAAGCCATCGGTGGGAGTTGCATCATAGGCTGGCATAAACCAGTAAACCGGGTTGAGATGAAACAGATATCCCCCCAGGAAGGCAGTTATTTTTTCCTTCAGGGGCAGGTCAGCCACCCAATAAGAACCCACATTGCTTAAGACTGCCGCAGAGTTATCAGCATGAGCGATTTGGAAACGGATATAAGGAACGACGCATACGATGCCAAGCAATAAACCCGCAAGTGCGGTGCGGCCCGCGCGAAAATGGTAGCGAATATCCAAAACGAGCAGCGCGACAACGGTCAATGGCACAATCGCCTGCGCCGGCGCGTATGAATAAAAAGCCAATCCCGAGAAAAGTACCGCCGGATACAGATAATTATGTTTGTTTGATCGATACATCCAGTAACAGTACAGCATGCTACTGTAGAATGAAGCAAAAATCGGCATCTCGTACCCGGTTCGGGAATGATGAAACCAGGCCGGGATGACCGACAGGAGCAGAATACCGGCCCACCAATAGCGGACGCGAAAAATATCCCGCAAGGACAGTGAGACGCAAATTGCGCCAATCAATCCGACCAGGACTACCGTGAAGCGGATTACAAAATCCGAACGGCCAAAGAGTAGTAAGGGCAAAAGCTGGATATATACTGCCACCGAACCGACGTTGTAATTATTGCCCGGGTTCGGGAAGAAAGCCGGGAATAATTCGCCCCCATAATTGCGGAAACCGTCGCGCAAAAAGTCCGAAGCCAGGACGGTTTTATCGGCCTCGTCAAAGCTGAAATAACCGGGATAATCTGTCAGCCCAATCAGGCGGATTAATAGATAAATTACAATGGCAGCGCCAAACAGAATATTTGGGGAGAGATTAAAGTGTTCCAAAAAGCTTTGCGTTTTTGGCCCCGTTTTTTTTTCAAAGTAGGCCGCCAGAAGGCGGAACCAGGCTGCGACCTTTTGAGTAATTTTATTTGGTAATTCACTTGCGGTACCATTTTTCATCGGAATAGCAAGGGCTGGCTCAAGCGTGTTAGTCGACGACTCGAGTGCGGCAAGGGCTGGCTCAATTGTGTTAGCCGACGACTCGCGTGTGACAACAGCTGGCTGACTTGCGGCAACCGACGGCTCTTGTGCATCAACGGCTGACTCTAGTGTGACAACAGCTGGCGGCTGACTTGTGGCAGCCGGCGCCTCGTTTGCGGCAAGCACGTTTTTTTTGTCAGCTGCCACAGACTTTTTCGGAGAAGGTATTTTTTCAACTGAGATCGAGATAGTTACCCCAACCGGAGCATTAATTTCAACCTGCCAGGACTCACTATCGGGTAAATCAACTTTAACTAATTTGTTTTTATCCATATTCGAATTCCATATCATTCCATAATAATCTTCATTGTTGAACCAGCTTTGTGCGCTACGTTCCACTTATAATGTGCGATTTCACCTAAACACTTATTTACACAACCCAACAGCTTGGGTTGACTACCACAAAGGTTATTTAGATGATTTTACATCAATCTTGGTAGTCGATTGAGAATGATTCCCCATCGTATTTTTCGCAAACCCATTCCCATCCAGGTTGTCGGTCAATTTATAAATAAATATACGCGAAGCCGAACATCTGTTGCAAGTAACAAATGTCATCAGCTCCAAGAGATGCGATTTTCATTTGAATGAAATGTGATAGATTTTGAGTAATGATCGGCAAACAGCATGCCCAGGCCTTATGAAGAGATTTGATTTTTTGCACAATTGTGCAAAAGGTTTTACCAGATACGTTCGAATTCATTTGAGTGAAAATGGTTCCGTTTGGCGAAAAATAGAAGGATGGAAGGAATCAAAACAGCGAGGTCATTGTGACCTCGCTGTTTTGATTAGGAGTGGCTGGTTTTCCAGCGTAACCATAGAAAAATATCGACTTCAAGAAGGCAAGATGCCTGAATTTTGACTATTCATTCGATCAGGCTCGGAAATATGAACAGATGGGTTCTTCCGTTGTCAATGTAGGAAAAATGAGGTTCGGATGAAACGCGATGCGTCTGTTGGTTTCATTCAAACTTGGGCATGACCTCCGCTGCAAACAACTCCAGCGTCTCCACATCGTTCTGATGACTGCTGAAAATCAACATCTGTGAACCGGCATCCTGAAAACTACCGACCAGATCGGTGGCCTGTGAGATGGTCAAGGCATATCCCCGGAACGGATCGGGCAATTTCAGACGTTCTTTCTTCGCTTTGAGCGTGGATTCGTCCCTGGCGAGCAGCAATGTGGTCAGGTTGGTGCGCTCGATGGCTTCGAAGTCGCGCCCGGTCCGGTCACAATGTCCGCGTAAGATCTCCAATTTGCTTTTTACCAGCTCAGGGGGGCCAAAGAGATTGCAAGCATCTGCCCAAAGTGCCACGGCGCGTAGGGTCAACTGCTCACCGCTGCCACCGATCATGATGGGTGGATGCGGCCTCTGGACAGGCTTTGGTTCAAGGATCGCTTCGTCGACTTGAAAATATTTTCCATGGAACGTGGCGCGCGGTTCGCTCCACATTTTGAGCACCACCTGGATGGCTTCTTCCATCTGGGCAATTCGGACGGCGGGTTTTTCGGGGAATTCCCAATTGTACTGACGATATTCCGGGATATGCCAGCCTGCGCCAATCCCAAAGGTCAGTCTGCCGCCGCTGATGATATCCACACCCGCAGCAATTTTCGCCAGATGGGCCGGGTTGCGGTACGCAACCGAAGTAACCAACGTGGCCAACCGGATTTTATTGGTCACCGCTGCCAGGGCGGAGAGGGTCGACCAACCTTCCATAAACGGTTCATCTTCCACGCCCACAATGGGAATCTGGATCAGGTGATCCATGAGTGAGAACCAGTTAAATCCGTTCGCTTCGGCCCATTGGGCCTTTTTCTTGACTTCTTCGAAGATTTGATGCTGGTCGGAACCAAACATCCAGGATGGGTTGTGTATGCCGAATTTCATTAGGTCTCCTTTCTGAGACAGGAAACTAGCAGGGTTTCGACTAAATATAATCGAAACCGAACATCTGTTACAAGTGGCAAACTGAATCAGTGATGGGGGTTTTTATTCGAATGAAATTTGAGCAAGGTGCGCAACCTGATTTCATACCATCGAAAAAACAATCGAATAAAAAACAATAACCCGCATTATGCAATTTCCCCTCTTTGCAAACTATTGGTTATTGTCAATCACGTTGGTTTTGTTCACTTCTATTCGACGTTGGTCTTTCGGCGCATTGTGATAATTTGTGAAAGCTCATCAGGGCTGAGCAGGACATATTTCCCTTTATCGGTTGCCTGTTTGGATGACCCTGGGTAGCTGAAACCGTTCTTATTCTTCTCTTGTATCAGCACCTATTGGGTAGAAGAGTTGTAGACGTGTTTTGCAATTTCTATTCATATGATAATGGTCAAAATGGATCTCGTATAACTCAGCATTTTGAAAAATTGCTCACTGTATCGATGTAATGATAACCGAAATTTTCAAAATTTCTATCACTTGCCTTGTTGACTCTACAGAGATTTACTCACCAAATATTAACACCAAGTATGTCCTAATTGTGCTATATTGGGTAGGAAGCATACTACGGTGCTTCCCCTACCCAACGGAGTAAAAAATGGAAAAATTCGCTTGCAAGAACCTTGGATTGGATTGTGATTTTGTCGCGACAGGTGCTACCAAAGAGGAGGTCATGAAAATGGCAATGGAACACGGTAGCGTTGTCCATGCTGATATGATGAAGGATATGACCCAGCAACAAATGGCTGAGTTCGGTAAAAAGTTACAAGACTCGATTCAATCTGCCTAACCTGATTGACAGAATAAGAAAACGCTCCGAGCTGAAACTTGGAGCGTTTTGATTCATTCTTATCCTTATTCGTCCCAACATCTTCACTATATACCTACCGCTTGCCCTAGAGAGTCTGTTGCCACCGAGGACTCCTCTTTCGCAAAGGGCTGGCTAACGGTTTGCGGTACTGGCGCTGGGGCGGGCGTAGATAAAACTCCAAAAGGAGGATTCTATTCGGGCGTAGAAAATGCTCCAAAATGCCGCAGAAACCCCAGCATCCAGTGCTCTTCTTTGTTGGGCAGTGTTTTATGGAAGCAACCTTTATTTTACTGCCATTAACTTGGTTGCTCATAAAGCCAAAGCAAACCTTCTTCTTCTTTGCTTTTCAAGAAACTTTGCGCCCATGTGTAATCACTTGTTGGAGGAACGTTGAACATAAACCGCCTGTCTGCTGTTTTTTCGCTAACGACTTTATTTTTGTTCAGTTCCCACATAATATCCACGCAAACATCTTCTGGAGTCTCGTCTATAAAAATAACTCTCAAGGTTCGAT
>CAINXK010000181.1 GCA_903854805.1 uncultured Anaerolineae bacterium | reverse complement strand
CCTGATCGAGACCAGCGCTATTAAAAAAATCCCGGGGCTGGAATTATTCTCCTTCTTTGCGGCCTTTCAACAGGCCACCAACTTCACGCTTACGCGCCCAGAAGGCAGCATCCTGCTCGAGTATATCGAAAAGCACAAGTCGGACCCGCCGCCCCAAAAGCCTGAAAAGCCTGTTAAGGCGGTTCGGGTGGTTAAACCAGGCGCCAGCCGCAGCGGCCGGCCGCTGCAGCCCGCGACGCCCGCCCGCCCTGCCATGGTTGCGGCTACCCTGCTCAAATGCGATTCCTGCGGGCGCTTCGTTGTCAGTACAGATACCGACCGTCACGCGCGCGAATCTCATCCCGGCGAACACGTTGGCTGGATGAAGTTGAAGTAATCTGCCCTGCTGAAATTGTTGCAGGTTTAATAAAACGAGACCCTGGGGATTGCTCCCGCAGGGTCTCGTTTTTAGCTCTTTGGTTGGGCAAATCGGTGGCGGTTGTTTGAACCGCAGTTGGTTACCCCATAAAGATTGTTCTGAATGGGGATTTTGTAAGCATGATTAAGCATAAAGCCGTGCTCTTAGCCACCGATCGAAACACCGATCAGGCGTCCAATGCCGTAGGTCAGGCCGGCTGCCACCAGTCCGAACAGCACCTGGCGTGAGCCGGAAAACAGCACGCTGCGCCCGGTCATCAATGTGATCGCTGAGCCAATCCCAAACAGACCCAGCGCGCTGATCACCACGCTGATGTAGACAGCCTGCAGACCGCTTGTGAAAATGAATGGGATGACGGGAATGATGGCTCCGATTGCGAACAAGACGAAGGATGTGTAGGCTGCTTCCCAGGCGGAACCGCCCAGTTCTTGCGGGTCGATGCCCAATTCCTCGCGCACGAGTGTATCGAGCGCGGTGGCTTTGTTGGCCAGCAGGCTGTTGGCCAGGTCGCGGGCGCGCGCTTCCGGAATTCCCTTGGCCTGGTAGATCAGGGATAGCTCCTCGGCTTCTTCTTCGGGATTGGCGGCCAGTTCTTCTCTTTCGATCTTGATCTGGCGCTCATATAACTCGCGCGAGCTCTGGACTGAAAGCCACTCGCCCAATGCCATCGACCCGGCTCCGGCCAGTAGTCCGGCCAGCCCGGTGATCAGGATGCCCTGCCCGGCTAACTCTGCACCGGCCACGCCCATCACCAGGCTCAGGTTTGAGACCAGCCCGTCATTTGCGCCCAGAACGGCCGCGCGCAAGGCGTTGCCACCCGATGAGCGGTGCCGCCCTTCGGTTTCGGCGACGATGTTGCCGCTTATGCCACCACCGCTGCTGGCCGCCGAGAGTAAGCGGGCATGCGCTTGTTCCTCGGCCGACATTGCGGCAGTCTCTTCTTCTGGCTGGCTGGCGTAGGCGTTGCTATCGGCCTTCTCGTTGCTGGTGACCGTGGAGAGCACAAACTGCGGCCCAAAGCGCTGTGCCAGCCAGATCAGGGTCTGAGTTCGCCAGGTGGTGCCCTCTTTCAGGTTCTTCACGCCGGCCTCTGCCAGTTTTTCACGCCAGAACTGGGCGTGGCGCTGCTCACTTTCGGCCAGTCGTTCGTAGACCGTCTTCATTTCGGGGCGGGCTTCCTTGCTGGCTAATACAAGGTAAAGCGCCGCGCCGTCAACTTCTTTCTGCAAATTTTGCTTGAAGCGTTCGATATCCTGGTTTGTGCTGCTCATGGTGTTAGCTTCCTCTCAGGTGCTGGTGTTGTTTCAGGGTTTATATTTTAAGTATAGTTGAAATCTAACAGGTTCGGTGAGTTTAGTCGTCCTACAGGTTTCCCCAAAATATCCCTTTTACCCTTTCAACCAGCCAATCTGCTCCGTATAAAAAAAACCCTGCCGGGGTAACGCCCTGGCAGGGTTCCTGTGTTTCTTTAACTCTGAACTTTGGCAGCGGCCACTTTTGGCTCCAGCCTGTTCCCCCAGGCTTCCAGCTGTTTCAGGACCTCGTCGATTAAGACCGGGACCCTGGCCTCGATCGTGGGCGAGAGATCCAGCCCTAACTCCAGCGAGTCTGGCTCCACGCCCCACAGGATCACGTTTTGCGGGTAGAGATCTTTCAGCTTGGCAACTGCCAGCATATCCGGAATGCCGACCTGGTGCGGCGACATCTTCATCGAAAGGAAGGCTGGCACTTCATCGTTAACCATGCGGATCAGCGTGCCGGCCTCTTTGCGCATTTCAACGGCATCAATCAGCAGCAGATTTTCGACTCCCTGTAGGTAGTAGAGCAGGTCCAACCCCAGCGTGCCACCATCCAGCACCAGCACATCTGTTGGAATTACGTAGCCAGCCAGCAGGCGTTCGATCACATGCACGCCCACGCCTTCATCAGAAAGTATGCGATTGCCGACACCAATTACCAGCGTTTTAGCGGTAGGATCCTGGAATGTAGGCAAGTTTATGCCCTGAACTGCAGCAGCGGGCTGGCAAAACCGGTCGGAGAGTCCACCGAAACGTTGTACAGATCGTTGCCATCGGCATCTAACAGGTGCACGCCACAGGCTATGCATGGGTCAAACGAGTGGACGGTGCGCAGAATTTCCAGCGGCATTTTGGGATCGGCAATCGGAGTGCCGATCAACGCTGATTCATACGGTCCGATCTGGCCCTTGGCGTCGCGCGGCGAAGCGTTCCAGGTGCTGGGCACTACCGCCTGGTAATTGAAGATTTTCTTATCTTTGATGTGGATCCAATGTCCCAGCGCGCCGCGCGGGGCTTCGATATGACCCCAACCCTTGGCCTCGGCCGGCCAGGTTTCAGGATCCCACAGTGTGCCTTCGTGTACATCAATATCGCCAGCCTTGATGTTGGCGGCCAGTTCAGCGGTCCATTCGGTCAGTTTGTTCGCCAGCAAAACGGTTTCGATGCAGCGGGCGGCGGTGCGGCCGAGGGTTGAGAAGAGCGCTTCGGGTCCAACGCCCAGCTTGCCCAGCACCATGTTGACGGTAGCCACAACATCTGGCTGGCCACTGGCGTATGCCACCAGCATGCGTGCCAGCGGTCCCACTTCCATGGCGTGTTCGTCGAGGCGTGGGGCTTTCATCCAGGTATATTTCTGGTCTGTTTCCAGGAAGTCATAGGGTGGCTTGGGTCCGGTGAACTTTGGACGGGTCTCGCCATCATAGGGGTGCAGACCCTTGCTTTCGTCTTCATACTCATACCACGAGTGCGCAACGTGTTCGTTGATCTTGGTATGGTCAACCGGGTATACTTTGCTGAGGTCTTTGTTCAGGATGAAGCCTTGCGGGAAGTACAGACTGCCTTCTTTATCGGGATATTCACCATAGGCCAGGTAGTTGCCCACCCCGCCGCCGATGCTTGCCCAATCCAGGTAGAAGGGCGCGATCGCCATCAGGTCGGGCAGGTAAACTTTGTCGACAAATTCCTTGGCGGTCTTGAACAAGCCCAGCAGCATGGCAATGGTATCGGCGTTGATGGCTGCCTGGCTGGAGAGGTCGATGGGGGTGGCCATACCGCCCACCAGGTAGGTCTGCAGATGTGGGTTCTTGCTACCCAGCAGGGCGTGTGCGCGGATGACATCGCGCTGCCAGTCCAGGGCTTCCAGGTAGTGTGCCACCGCCATCAGATTGGCTTCTGGCGGCAGTTTGTAGGCCGGGTGTCCCCAATAGGCATTCGCGAAGGGTCCTAACTGGCCGCTTTTGACATACACATCCAGCTTATCTTTGACGCCTTTGAAGTAACTCTCGCTTGATTTTGGCCAATCGGAGATGGATTGGGCCAGTTTGGATGTGGCGGCCGGGTCGGCGCTCAGGGCGCTGACGATGTCCACCCAGTCCAGGGCGTGCAGGTGGTAGAAGTGAACAACGTGGTCCTGAACGAACTGCATGGCTTCGATGATATTTCTCAGGATGCGGGCGTTGTTCGGGATGGTGATCTTGAGGGCATCTTCGACGGCACGCACGGAAGCAAAAGCGTGTACCGTGGTGCAGACGCCGCAGAAGCGCTGGGTGATGGCCCAGGCTTCGCGCGGGTCGCGGCCTTTGAGAATGAGCTCCACACCACGGAACATGGTGCTGGATGCCCAGGCGTCTTTTACGGTGCCTTCTTCAACCTGAACTTCGATGCGCAAGTGGCCTTCGATACGGGTAATTGGATCGATCGCTATCTTTGGCATTGTCTTACCTCCGAAATAATATACTTGTGAACCAGATTAATGCGCCTCTTGACCATCAGGGAAGAGTTGAAAATAGCGTACCACCACGCCGTATACCAGGAAACTGCCGGCGAGCAACCCGACCGTGATCATGATCTCGATCCAGGAGGGGGTATAGGTCACGTGTGCCGGTTCGGCCAGGCCGATCCAGCTGATTACCAGGCGGTTGATGAATGTCCCGATCAGGGCGAAGACACCCGCCCAGAACGGTCCCTGCGAGTGTGATACCAGCCGCGAGAGCAGGATCAGCAGCGGAATGGCTACCCCGATGATGATCTCAATCCAGGCCAGCACGCCGAAGGCATCCGGCTTGAGCAGCAGATCGATTTCTCCGGCTCCCATCCAATCACCCACTTTGACGGCCAGGTACAGGGCCATCATCAGGCTCATCGCCTGGCCGATGCGTTTGAATAACTGCCGGTCGATGGGCAGCTTCATGGCACGCCAGATCAGGTTGATGGCGATGGCTGTAGTGCCCAGCCCGGTGTAGACCGCCTGCAGGAAGAAGAGCACGGGCAGGGCTGGCGTCCACCATAGAGGGTGGAGCTTGTAAGGCATCAACAGGAACATCGAGCCAAGCGAGGATTGGTGCAAGGTCGAGAGCACAATCCCGGTTCCGGCGATCCAGTAAATGGCGGAATTGATCCAGCGGATGGGCGCGTTGATCTTGAATTTTTCCAGGAAAACAGGCGCGATCTCCAAAATGAGGATCACTGTGTAGAGGGTGATGCACAGGCTGACTTCTTCCAGGAAAGAGTGCAGGTTAATGAAGCCAGGTACGAAGATATTGTAAAACTGTGGCCAGCGCCCGATATCCAGGAAGAGCAGTATCCCAACGACGCAGTACCCCAGAAAACCGGCCAGTACGGCTGGGCGGATGATGGAATGGTAGCGCTCGCGCCCGAAGAAGTAGGAGATCAGCGAGATGGTGAACGCTGCGCCTGCAACCGGGATCAGGAACAGGTCTGTGGTGATCCAGATACCCCAGGGGTAGTGGTCATTCATGTTTGTTGTCGGGCCAAGACCCACCACTAGTCTGTAAATCGCCAGGCCGATGCCTAAAAGGGTCAAGAGCAGCAGCGGGTAGAAACTGAACGGGATGGGTTTATCAAGTTTCAGTGTGGCTCTCATGGCTCATCCTCCAATCCGCCCTGTTTGACCACCATGTGCACAGCTGCCAGGGCGATTGAGCCGCCCACCACGATGCCAGGCAAGAAGATGTCGCTGGTGCGTTCACTCAACTGTGGGATGGGTTCATCCTTCAGCTGAGGAAATCCCAGTTTATCGAAGGGTACATGTGAAATGTACATGACCGATGTGCCACCACCGTCATCTTTGCCGTAGATGTGCTGCAAGTAGCGGCCAGGTTCGGCCGCCAGGCGTTTCTCGGCTTCCGTGATTAGTTCGCCGCGGTGGCCCCAGATCAGCGCACCAGTTGGACAGCGCTCGGCGCAAGCCGTGCCCAGGCCATCAGCCAGGCGATCGACACACAGTGTGCATTTGCTGACGACCGGAATGACTTCTTTCCATTGGAAGCGTGGAACGTGGTACGGGCAGGTGTACATGCAGTAGCGGCAGCCGATGCAGCGTTTGGGGTCGTAGGTAACCGGACCTTCGCTGGATTTTTGTAGGGCCTGCACCGGGCACCCGCTTACACAGGCCGGGTCGACACAGTGCATGCACTGGCGTTTGACAAAGGATGTTTCGCTTTCGTCCTGGTATAGCTGGATCAGCGTCCAGGTATCGGCTGATAGTTCCTGGGGCGCATCGTAAAGCCCGCTATCATCCAGCTCAGGGTTGGTTTTATTCCACTGGCGACAGGCATTGGTGCAGGCATTGCATCCCACGCATTTTGTGGCATCGTAGAGCATGCCAACGTAATTGGCGGGATCAACGGTGGCTGCACCTGCGTTGACGCTTTGAGCAACGGAAAGCGTGGCGCTGGCCGCAAGCCCGGCACCGACAACTTTCAGAAAATTTCTTCGGCTCATGGGTGACATGACAGCCTCCTACTTCTTTTCTGCCTGAGCGCTTTCCGGTACTTCCGCTTTATCGGGTTTGGATAGCTGCATGTAGGCTGCTCCTCCGGCCGCGCCGATTGCCAACCCGGCCGCTCCGCCAATCAATGCGGTGGTGGCGGGCGAAAGTGATTGGATGGACTGTTGAACAGGTGCGTAGCTGGT
>CAINXK010000180.1 GCA_903854805.1 uncultured Anaerolineae bacterium | reverse complement strand
TTGGACGATTACCCCCCAGATATTGGATACATTGGACGAATCTGTACCTATTGGACGCTATCTGGCGGGTAAATCACGGCTCTTAATCAGTGGGTTCCGGGTTCAAGTCCCGGGTCGATCACCTAAAAACCACCAGATATGGTGGTTTTTTTATCTTCTGCCATATATGGGGATATTCAGTTTGGTTCTTTTATTAATCGTGCAGTTATACTTTAGAGACGTGCGGATGAGATGTACTCTTGTGGTAGCAGTACCTGGATCGGTGTTACCAGTTTATCTATGACATCGGCAGCGCCCTCCTGTATTTCGCTATAACTACAACGTGCAGCCTTGGGACCAGAATCTCCCAATCGGGTAGCCATTGTTCTGGGCGGTATAGTTACCCATGAAACCCATCAGGATTTCACAGGAAACATCATCAACCCGGGCAACATATCACTTAAGGCCGCACCATTCCCAACTGAGATCCCACAAACGCCGCGCTTTTTCTTCATCGTACGAATCCATACTCGATGCTTTCGCTTTGCCATCTACGATGAATTTACCACCCACACCCTCAAAAGTCGGATCCGTGGCTGCAATCATATAAGATGCAGACGCTTGCTCCAATGAACGCGCAAATGACATGCGTGCCATGATTCGCTCGTAAAAGAATTTTTCAATCGGTGAGTTTCTTCGGGCAGCGATTGCCGCCGGCACAAAACCCGGGCAAACAGCATTCGATGTAACGCCTGTGCCGGTTAGCCGGCGCTGCAGTTCATAAGCGAACCACATGTTCGCCAACTTGGAATTCCGGTAGAAAACCTGGGGGTTATAATACTTTTCCCCTTTCAGATTGCTGTAATTAAAATCAGGCACCGGTCCCTTCGCGTAAGCCGGGTTATGCAGTTCCGATGAGACAGTAATCACCCGCGCTGGGGCGGATCGTTTTAGATCTTCCAGTAACAAATTTGTGAACAGGAAATGCCCCAAGTGATTTGTGCCGAGTGTCATCTCAAAGCCATCGACGGTAAAACTCACTTGCTTACCAGGCACAGCTCCACCAGCATTGTTGATCAGGATGTGCAGCGGGGTACACCTGGCTTGAAACGCGGTGGCAGACTGCCGCACCGATGCGAAAGAAGACAGGTCAAGCGGGATTGACTCCACGATGGCATTCGGATTAACGGCATGGATGCGCGCGATTGCTTGCATGCTGGCTGGTTGGTTGCGAGAGGCCAGGATTACGATAAAGCCTTTCACCGCCAGTTTGTTGGCAGTTGCAAATCCAATCCCACTGTTTCCGCCTGTAATCATTGCAACGCGTTGTTGATTTGCTGACATAAATTTTCCCTGGTTCGATCTTTGATAATGTTATATCCAAAACAACATTCCTGGCGATAAGGATTACCCAACGGAATGGCGAGACTCTTTTTCAATTATGCACTACTTCTGCGCGCCGCGCCAAAGTGGTTTCATTCTGCGGCACGATTGGAGAGAATTCCAAGGCATTGTTGGCGAGAAGAATCGTAAAGCCTCCTGGTTTTAATAGAAACACCTATTTTAATATGTATTAAAAAGGTGACTGCTCGCGAATGGAATATATATTGCAACAAGTTATCACTTATGCTATTATATATAAATGGAATACGAGAAATTATTGGAGTTGGTTGGTGACCTGCCCGTTTTCGAATCATCGTTGCTTCTGGCCGGAAAAGTTAACCCCGAAAATGTTCGTCTGCAGCTTACTCGCTGGACCAAAAGCGGCCGGGTATATCAAATGCGCAGGGGTTTATACGCCATTGCACCGCCTTATCAGAAAGTAAAACCGCACCCATTTGTAATTGCCAACCACCTACAGCGTGCTTCCTATGTCAGTCTGCAAACAGCGTTGGCCTTTTATGGAATGATTCCTGAAACCATCCAAAGCACCGTCAGTGTTACCTCCGGTCGCCCGGAACAACTTTCCACACCGTTGGGTTCCTTTGAATTCCGGCATGTCAAACCCAATTTCTTACGCGGATACCGCATGACTGATCTGCGCGGCCAGCAGGCTCTCGTGGCTAGACCAGAAAAAGCACTTCTCGATCTCATTTATCTGCAACCGGATGGGGATTCGCTTGTCTATCTGCGCGAACTGCGCCTGCAAAACCTGGAACAACTGGATTCGAACACTTTAAGTGCCCTGTCAAAGGTTTTTAATACCCCAAAAATGCTCCGGGCAATTGAGAACATCACCCATCTGGTCCAATCTGCCGCTCAGGAATATGAAACTTTACCCCCATCACTTCGTGAGGGGGCGTACCGGTGAAAGATTATTTGGTAGATCTTATTCGACAAACGAGTTCACCAGCTGAGGGTCGAAACCTGGCAAGGGAATATCTGCAGGCCCGTATTCTGGCTGCTTTACAGCGAGCCGGTGCAATGATCCCGCTGGCATTTCATGGTGGAACGGCTTTGCGGTTTTTATATGCTCACGGCCGTTATTCTGAAGATCTGGATTTTGCCCTCGAAGGTGACCGGCAAGGCTACAATTTCCGCGATTATTTGCAGGCTATCCGAGCTGAATTGACGCCTGAAGGGTATACGGTTGAACTTAAGCTCAGCGATCAAAAAACAGTTCACAGCGCGTTTGTGCGTTTTTCTGGATTGCTTTACGATCTGGGACTATCCGTACACCAAAGCGAGGTACTCGCGGTCAAGCTGGAAGTGGACACCAATCCACCGGCTGGGGCCGGCCTGGCAACAAGCGTGATACGCCGTTTTGTCTTTCTTCAACTTCAGCATCATGATAAAGCGTCACTGTTATCAGGAAAGTTGCATGCCATCCTGCAAAGGCCATATACCAAAGGGCGTGACATCTATGATTTGCTCTGGTATTTGAGCGACCCGCTCTGGCCACAGCCGAACCTGGTACTGCTCAACAATGCCCTTGTACAAACAGAGTGGCAGGGAGAAATACTAACAGAAGCCAACTGGCGGGAGCGGATATCCGAACGATTGCATCTGCTGGATTGGAGCAGCATTCTGACTGATGTGCGTCCGTTCGTACAAACCGGATTTGATGTGGGACTATTAACCCTGGCAAATCTGGAGAAGGTCTTATTAAAGTAATAACCGGTAATAGACTTTCATCCAGATAACTCTGACTTTTCAATTTATTCACAACTTCTCAGCAAATAACTGGCTCCGCAACAACCTCTTTTCAATTTGAACAAAATTTTCACATCGGTTCCTATCAGTTTTTGCATCAGATAACCGGAAAATATGTTCCAATAACAATACGTAATTCTTGAACTTTTGTAATATCCGCGAATAATGTTTGTGCGTGCACAAGCGATCTACCGGGATACGATAAATTCAGAGAAGGCTTCCTCGGCTGGTGATAAAAAGCTTTCAGACCAGCTTTGATATTTACAAAACAATTGGTCGGGCTCCGATGTCTTGTATGCTCGATTTGGGAAATATTTTTGAGTTGATCATTGGCTGTCTCAATGATTGATTATTTGCATAAAAGCAGTTTATCCATCAAAGGCATCGACTGATTTTTCATATTGATTCGGATATTGGTGATCCATTGGAGATCGAAGGTTTCCAGCAGTTGCTCAAATAAAGTTTGTGAGATCTAGCCTAGATCGCCGGTTAATTTACCAAACAGACCTTTGCACAAGGTAGGTACTGGTTTCCGGTCATCCGTTTTTCCTGGCCTAATCTGGCTAGCCAGGGTTTCACCGCGCTCATTAATTGCTAACCCTGAATATTGCTTGCTCTCAAAATAAGAATCAGATAATAATTGTACTAAATATCACAAAGTGGGTATATAATGTCCGTATTGATCTGGTTGAGAAAGGAAAAATATGGATACTCTCTGGAAATCTCGAAAAGTTGTTATTGTTGGAGCGGGTGCAGTTGGCTCGACCTTTGCTTATGCCCTGGCACAAAAAGGACTCGCTGAGCAAATCTGTTTGATCGATGCCAATTCCAATTTCGCCGAAGGACAGGCTCTGGATTTGGCTCATGGCTTGCCTTTTTACCCATCAGTTCAGATCCGCGCGGGTGATAGCCGCGATTACTCTGATGCGCAGGTGATTGTGATTACGGCCGGGGCAAAACAGGCTCCAGGCGAATCACGTTTGAATCTATTGCAGAAAAACACTGCCATGATCGAAAATATTGTCGATGAAATCGTCGCTCAAAAATCTCAGGCTGTTTTATTGGTAGCCAGCAATCCCGTGGATATTCTCACCCAGGTTGCTCTAAAACGCTCTGGTTGGATCAAGAATCGTGTGATTGGTTCGGGTACTGTCCTCGATAGCGCCCGTTTCCGTTACCTCATCAGCCAGCATTGCAAAGTGGACGTGGGCAATGTTCATGCCTATATTTTGGGTGAACACGGCGACAGCGAAGTGGCGGCCTGGTCAATGACGCATGTGGCGGGTATGCCGATAGATCATTATTGCCCGCAATGTGGTAACTGCCGCGACTGGCATGGCGAACGCGAACGCATTGTCCGCGAAGTGAAGGATTCGGCCTATCACATCATCAATTACAAAGGTTCCACTTATTTTGGGATCGGCATGTCACTGGCCCGTATCGTTGGAACTATTTTACAAGACCAGAACAGCGTGCTGACTGTTTCCACTTATCTTGAGGGGGACTATGGTTTGCATGACGTATGCCTGAGTGTTCCGTGTGTCGTTGGGCAGGGCGGAGTTAAGCGGATTGTGCAGACAGAACTAACCCCTGATGAACAGTCTGCGTTGGAAAGTTCAGCACAGATACTGAAAGATCGTATTGCCAGCCTGAGGCAATTTGACACAGCCTAAAGAACAAACGGCTGTAAATTGTCATTTGGGCATTTTATTACCCGGACAACCTTTGTCTGGATTGCATAAAAACAACCTTGGGCAAGTAAGCCCAGAGGAGCACTCTAATGTCTACAGAAATTTCACTGAAACAACATCACACACCAAATGGTATTTCCGATCAATTTGCGCTGGCTTTCACCAAGTCTGCGCGCTTCTTCGCTGATACTTTTTTTGCCCGCCGCTACGGTCACCGAGCGGTTGTCCTGGAAACGGTTGCCGCAGTCCCGGGCATGGTTGGAGGCGCTTTGCAACATCTGCGTGCCTTGCGTCGCATGGAAAGCGACAAAGGCTGGATTCAGACCTTGTTGGATGAAGCCGAAAACGAGCGTATTCACTTGATGACCTTTATAAACATTGCCCAACCGACCTGGCTGGAGCGTTTGATCATTCTGCTGGCTCAGGGCGTTTTCTTCAACGGCTTCTTTTTGCTATATCTATTATCGCCAGGAACTGCTCACCGTGTCGTGGGCTACTTTGAAGAGGAAGCAGTCCATAGCTACACAGAGTACCTCAATGATGTAGATAGTGGCGTGATCGCAAATGTTCCTGCGCCAAAAATCGCTATTGATTATTGGAAGCTGGCAGCGGATGCACGCTTGAGAGACGTGATCATCGTGGTCCGTGAAGATGAGCGCCATCACCGCGATGTAAATCACGAATTCGCTGACGAGTTAGCATGATGCCAGGAACAAACACACAGGCCTTGCACAGCAAGCCTATTCGTTCAATACTTCAATCTGTTTCACTGGAAAGTTCTTATGGCAAATAAGATATTAATATATGGTGGTTCTGGTGGCGTTGGTTCAGCCACAGGCCGCATGCTCCGTGCGCGTGGATATGATCTCCACCTGGTTGGGCGGGATGAAGAGCGGTTAGCTGGCATTGCGAGGGAGCTTGGAGCAACCAGCACACTTGGCAACGTCAACGACAGCAGTCTTTTCACCCGAGCGGCACAGGATGCCGGAGCAGCATTGGATGGGTTGGTCTATGCAGTTGGCACGATCAATCTGCGCAGTCTTGGGCGCCTGACCGAAGCTGATTTCTTGACCGACTTCCGCGTAAATGCGATGGGCGCTGCACTTGCAATTCAAGCAGCCGTGCCGGCGCTGAAGAAAAGTGAGGGCACGGCTGCAGTGGTGCTATTTTCAAGCGTGGCGGCCCTGCAGGGCTTCACGTTTCATGCGTCAATCAGTATGGCGAAAGGGGCTGTGGATGGTCTAACCCTGGCGCTCGCTGCTGAACTTGCTCCAAAAATACGCGTCAATGCCATTGCCCCTTCCCTGACGCGAACACGGCTTGGCGAGAGTCTTCTATCGAACGAACAGACAAGCACGGCTATTGCTGGAATGCATGCATTAGGACGGCTTGGCACACCTGATGATGTTGCCGCACTCACAGCCTTTCTAATTTCTCGAGAAGCAGACTGGATCACCGGGCAGACTATCAGCGTTGACGGTGGCCGGTCTACACTTCGAACCAAAGGCTGAGAAAACCGTCTCGGCCAACCATGCTCAAGAAGAGCACTGTATCATTTAAGATATTTCCAGCATGCGCATGTATTTGCCTAACGCAAATTGAGAACTGGAACCAAAGAAATAATTGGAACACATTGTGAATCAGATTCAGTACAGAGTTGAAATCTTAATCGTTGGCGCAGGAATGAGCGGGTTAACAGCGGCCTCTGACTTGCAGCAAGCCGGTCATAATGTGCTTGTCGTCGAAAAAGGACGTGGTGTGGGTGGGCGTCTTGCAAGTCGACGAATTGGGCTGGCAACGTTTGATCTTGGAGCTCAATTTATGACGGCCAGAGATCCGCGCTTTGCCGCAGCGATCGACCAATGGCTTAAATTGGGAGTGATCGAAGAATGGTACCGGAGCACTGCTGACCAGCCCGATGGTCATCCTCGCTGGCGCGGCAAACCGAATATGACAGCCATTGCCAAACACCTCGCTCGCGACCTGACTCTATTGCTCGAAAAAAGAATTGTATCGTTGCGCCGCGATCCGCAAGGCTGGGTTGCGGCATTGGACAGCGGTGAGACAGTCTTCGCTAATGCCGTTGTGCTTACCGCACCAGTGCCGCAATCACTGGCACTACTTGACCTTGGGGAGGTCGATCTATCGGCAGCCACCAAATTACGCCTTGAAAGCATCGAATACGAGTGTTGTCTGGCTGTGATGGCGGTACTTGAGAAGCCTGCGCGCATTCCCCCGCCTGGCAGTCTTTCACCAACGAAGGGACCGATCGCTTTGATTATCGACAATCAGATGAAAGGTGTTTCAGGAACACCAGCAGTCACTTTGCACGCTACCCCGGCTTTCAGCCTGGAACATTGGGAGCATGACCGGCAGGAAACCGGCCGAGAGTTGCTTCAGGCTGCCGAGGAATGGCTGGGCTCAGGGGTCGCTGAGTTTCAGATCCACGGCTGGCGCTACAGTAAACCAGTCGATGGCGAACAAAGTAAATGCCTAATCCTGAACCAGTCGCCGCTGTTGCTGCTTGCTGGAGATGCGTTTGTGGGTCCGCGGGTTGAAGGCGCTGCACTCTCTGGCTGGGGAGCAGCCGACGTCATAAAACAAATCGCTCTCAATACCAATTCAATTAAATGAGGCTCAGATATAAACGGCATTCACAAGGTAGAGGTGGATAGCACGATCTTGACGAAGCTCTGACACAACTGTGTGACCAGCGAAATTGCTGCCGGCTGACTTCCTGTACCGAAAATAATAATCAAATCAGACGGGAATCTTCTACGCCCGCGACCAGAATCGCGTCAATTTATCTTTCAGCTCGCTGGTGTTTTGTACCACTTGCACGCCCCGCCAGTGTGAAGGGAACAAATGGCGATAACGCGCATGGCTAAAACGGTCATCAATCAATACAATGATCCCACGATCTGTCTCTGTGCGAATTACCCGACCGGTCGCCTGCTGCACGCGGTTGAAACCTGGATATTGGTAAGCATAGGCGAAACCACTACCAGCCTGGCGATCAAAATATTCTTTGATCAGGTCTCTTTCCAACCCCAGTTGGGGTAAACCCACACCAACAACCACCACACCAATCAACCGCTCACCCACCAGATCAATCCCTTCGCCAAAGATACCACCCATGACGGCAAGCCCGACCAGCGTATCCTGGTTGCTGGCTGAAAACTGTGACAAAAAGGCCTCACGCTCTGCTTCTGTCATGGCTCGATCCTGAACAAGAAGCTGCCTTTCTGGCAGCCTTCCTTTAAGCAGTTCAAGCACTGCCGTCAGATATGCATAGGATGGGAAGTAAACCAAATAATTTCCTACGTGGGTACTGCAGATAGTTTCAATTGCCGATGCAATCGCATCGTAGGAATCCGCCCGCTGTGCATACCTGGTGGATATCTGGTTGTGGATAAGCAAGCAGACATTTTCCTCCGGAAAAGGGGATTGGAAGATTTGCCTGGGATGATCCACTTCGCCGGTCAGGAGCTTCATAAAGTAATCGATTGGCAGCAGTGTCGCTGAAAAAAAGACGGTCGATTGGCTGCGCTCCAGCGGTCCGGCTAGCATGGGAGCTGGATCCAGGCAGAATAATTTTGTTTTGAGATCGGCCTGCCCCTGCCGCTCAAAGTAGGACACGTAGAAAGTATCGAAATATTCGGCCGTACGCAGATAATTGCTGCACAAGAAAGTAAACTCCAACAATTCCTGCCTGAACTCAGCAACCTGATTCAAGACCAACCAATCTTCTGCCTTTTGGTTGAATTCACGAATGGCCTTGAGTAGTTCTTTAGGGGCTGTGTACTCAATCAGCGCATGCTTGTCTTCCGCCTGGCAGGCTTTGCGTATCTCCAGCAAGATCTTATTGATCGCGCTCAGCTTTTTGACCAGCTCAGGCAAATACGGTTTAAGTACACGCTGCAGGTCCAGCACTGTCTTTTTGTCCAGTTCCGCTGAAAACATTGATCTGGCACGATCTGGAAGATTATGCGCTTCATCAATTAGAAAGACATACGGCTCTGTAATGAAGTCGAAAAAACGGTGGAGATATACACGCGGATCGAATACATAGTTGTAATCGCAGATGATGCAATCCACCCACAAAGCCAGATCCAGCGAAAACTCGAAAGGGCAAATCTGATATTTCCGGGCGATCTCTTCAATAACCGGACGGGTAAATGCTTGCTGCTGGTCGATTTCCGCCAGCGCACTTTTAACCTTGCCAAAGTAATCACGGGCAAATACACATACTTCCGGGTCACAATTGACCGGTGGGCAAAAACAGATTTTCTCTTTGGCCGTCAGGGTTACGCTTCGCAGATCCAAATGCGCCTGTCGCATATCATCCAACGCCTTTTCTGCCACCAGGCGACCGGGCGTTTTCGCAGTCAGATAAAAGATCTTGGCGGCCAGTCCCTGCCCCAGGGCCTTAACAGCAGGGAAAAGAGCTGAAATGGTCTTCCCCACTCCAGTAGGCGATTGTACATACAGCCGGTCATTGGCCCGGATAGCTTTGTAGACTGCCACGGCCATATCTCGCTGGCCTGGTCGGTAATCATCATAGGGGAATTCGAGCTGTTGAATCGATTGGTCGCGCCTGACCTGCCATGCACTCATCTTTCGAAACCAGGCCAGGTAGGGAGTGATCAGGTCACGGAAAAAGGTTTCCAGTTCGGCGAACATAAAAAAGCGTTCGAAGGTCTTTTCTTTGCGGCTGTCCAGGTGGTAATAAGTCAGATGAATGCATATCCCGCTCAAATTATATTGATGTGCAACCATATAGGCATAACACTGCACCTGGGCCCAATGCAGTCGATTGTGCGCCTCATCCACCAGATCCAGGCTCAGGGTGGTAGTTTTGATTTCCTCAATGATCACTGGTTCTTCGCTGGCATACAGACCATCGATCCGTCCGCGCACTTCGAGAGGCGGCTCAGAACCTTCAACCCGGTGGACAATCGCCACTTCGGATTGATACCCGGCGGGCCGGGAGCGCTGCACCTGCTTATGACCTTGTGTGCCAGCCTGAGCGCGATCACGTTTTTGGAACCCACCAACGGTCAAGTCACCTGCCTGCAAAACAAATTCTACCAGGCTGCGAACGGAAACAACATGAGGTTGGTATATTTCAATCTGACGAACTGGTTCGGTCTGCATTTTGTCCGAAGATTCTAGCACGGGTTCGGAAAGTTGAGTAAAAAGGGCTGGAGCAGACCACCCAAGGACTAAAGGAGAAGGGCAGAGATAATTTTGCGATGTAGCGCATGTATTAATGTACTTGAGTCTAGAAATGGATAAAACAACGCAGTAAATGCACTCGAACCAATTGCGCCAAAGTGTGCTAGGGTGTGGGGCTGGGGGTAGCGTTGGCTGCCTTTTCGGCAATGCCCAGGTTCTTATTAAGAATTTTGACCAGTTCCGGACTTTGGGTTATTTCCAGGGCCTTGTTAAAATTATCGATCGCGGCTAGTTTGTCCCCTTTATTAAAAAGAGCAACCCCCAGGTAATAATAGGCCATATCCTGGGTGATGCCATTCGAGATCGCAGCCTCCAAATCGCTGGCAGATTCATTAAATTTTTTAAGGAGCAGAAAAATCACTCCGCGCTGGTAAAGAGCATAAGCATGATTCGGATTCAGGGCAAGCGCTTTATCTAAATATTGCAACGCTTCATCGACTTTCTGCTGGGAGTAATAAGCCATACCCAGTTGATAATCTGTTTGGGCCTGGCCTGGCGAGAGCTCCTTATATTTCGTCCAATCCAGGATGGCGTTGGCGAAATCCTTTTTCTGGAAATAGGTGTAGGCCCGCAAATTATAGGCCATGGCATAGTCAGATTGAAGCTGGATGGCCTTGTCAAAGGATGCCAGGGCCTCATCATATTTTTGTTTTTGCAACAATACCGCCCCCAGGTTGGCCCGGCCTAAAACATTGGCCGGATCAAGCGCCAGGGCTTTGTTAAAATCCACTTCTGCCTGGTCCACCTGGCCCATATCTAAGTAGACCGTACCACGGTTGTTGTAGGCATCTGCCATGCTGGGCTGCAGCTGGATCACGCTTGAAAAATCTTCTTGGGCTTGATCAAGGTTTTTCTCATTCCTGTTGACCGTACCCCTTTGATAATAATAATAGGAATTTTTAGGATCTAATTTAATGGCGGTTGTAAAAGCTGAAAGAGCCTCGCTAAATTTTTGCTGTTGAGTGTAATAGCCACCCAGGTTTCCAAAATATTTCGGGTTGTTCGATTCCCTTTTGATGGCCTGCTGCACCAGTTCGACCGCTTTATCCACCTGGCCCAGCTTGTTATACGCATCCGCCTCCAGTGCATACAAAATGGCCTGGTCGGGTGACTGGGCCAGGCCCAACTCCCACTGGTCAATGGCGTTCTGATACTCTTCCAAGCCGAACAGCGTGCTGCCAATGCGGTAATACAGATCAGCGTTTTTTATACCCTGGGTAGAAAGCTGATTCCAATCATCCATGGCAAGGTCATATTTTTGCTGCATGTGCAAAACCTGTCCATGCAGATAAAGCGCGTTAAGGTTGGATGGGTCCTGGGTCAGGATTATGCTGGTATCATCCAGGGCCTCGGGTAGTTTTTGCTGGCGCACAAGGATCATGGCGCGGCTGAGCCGGGCATCTATATTCTTGCTATCCACCTGAAGGATGGTGTTGTAATCTACCAAGGCCAGATCATCCAGGCTGCGATCCTGATAAAAGGAAGCCCGAATGGAGAGTGCATCAATATTGGTCGGTTGAAGCTTGATGGCCTGGTTCAGGTCAGCATCCAACAGATCGAGGTCCTTGCCAAGTTCCTTGATCAGGAAATCATTGCTGGCAAATTTAGCTGAATAATCCTGGGATAGTTCCGGAAGCAGGTTGGTGGAAGCCGGCATGGCTGTGCCAGATTGGGATTGGATCGCCTGATTAATCTTAAGCTTGGAAGTTTTTACTTTGCTGAGTTGTAATCGGATCTTGGCTCGGTTAACATAGGCGGCAGCATAAGTTGGATTGAGTTCTATGACCTTATCCAGATCGGCCATGGCAGCCGGCAGATTGTTGACCTTGACAAAATAAAAGGTCCGTTCAAAATACGCTTCCGCCATCTTGGGATCTTTTTCAATGCATTTGGTAAAGGCCTGATAAGCTTGTTCCCATTGCCCGGCCTTAAGATTTTCCAAACCGGCCTGGTAATAATCATCGGCAGTATCGGTTTTTGTCGTCCCAGCTGGATTTGCGGTGAAAAGCTGGCTGACGGTGCCAAGGATCAACACGCAAATAACAAAGACCATGACAACTGTCTTTAGCTTGCTTAACCAGCCAGTTTTTGATGAACCCGGGGTATTTTCTGACATACTATTCCAGCTTTTTATGGTGGCAAGATCGTAGCTTGCGACTGCGATTTCCATTTTGAATCTAATTCCACCCTGCCCGGTCCAAAGAGTGGCAGCGCAAAGATAGGACCGATAATGGCTATCGATTAATAATTATACCGTATGCACTCTGCCTGCACAGAAAAAAACACCTACCTGGCTAGATTCTGACTATTTAAATGAAGATACTTTGAAAATGTCGGGGAAACATCTATTCCATGAACGAACGGCATTTACTCGCTGGCTGCCCCGCAGGTGCTGATTTGACGGGCAAACCCTGGTTAGCACACGCAGCGGTCCGCGCAGCAAGAACACCTGTCTGGGGGTAGGTTCTGACTATTTTAATAAAAAGACTTACCGGCTGGAGGTTATTAATGGCGTCTTTATTAATTTCCAACCGGCTGCAAATTGGGTCTCGCTCACCAGGATGTAGATACCGGTGTTGGTGGATGTGGTCATAAGCGAGCTGACCTTCTCGCCATTTACCAGATGGTTGACCAGCATGGAAGTCACTTCAACCCATTCGCCCAGACCGTTGTTAGCCAATTGATTCCAGAACAGGATCAGGTTGTGCCCGGCGCCAGTCTCAACCGGCAGCGCGAAGTAGATGGTCAGACCTCGTTGTAGCACGACCACAGTTTGTAAACCGTTCCAGACCTGGATCTTGAGACCGCTCTGATAAGTATACTTATCTGGCAATCTGGGCAGGTTGCCAGATTCATACAGGCTGACAATTGCCCGGGTTCCGCTTCCGGCTGCAAACCTGACCTGGCTGCCATTGTCAAATAACTGCAGCAAGCTGCTGCTATCCGCAGATAACGTGATCCACTGCGAGGTGAACGACTCTTCGAAGAAGCTGTCTGAGCGATGATCTGTATTCTCACGGACGGTTTCCGGAATGGCTGGCGGGCGGCTGACCACGATTACGGTTCCAAATTCCACGCTGCGTATCGTGCTCCGTACACAAGAAATAGCTGCCTGAAATACCGTTATCATTTCATAGACTCGATATTCGGCCTGGTCAAATCCTTCGCCGCCGTCCAATCCGTTCACACGTGAATCAGGGTTGAAGATAAAGACATCATCACCTTCCCCAGCCTGAATGCTGACATTTTGCACGTTGCTAAACTCAAATGTATCCGAACCGCTGCCACCCAACAGTATTTTGAAGGAGCTGAAGGTCAGCCTCGAGTTGACTGCGTAAGTGCCGCCGTTGCCCAGGGTCCAATGCGCATCGAGGTCAAGACCGGTCAGACTGTCATTGTTGTTGGCGACGTTCGAACCAACCAGCCCGTTGATGTGCGAGAAGCTGCCGGTCAGAGCCGGGATGGTCGAGACATCCAGCCCAAAGAAACCATCTTCGTGCGAGAAATTAGTCAGCTTGATGCTGCGAGCAGTTCTGAAGTTGGAGAAATCCAGGGTATCCAGGCCGGGGCCACCTTCCAGATCACCCTGCAGAACAGACCCATCCATAAAGATGAAACTGTCATTTCCAGCGCCGCCATCCAGTGAAAAGCCCCAGTAGCCACTGATGGTAAATGTATCATCACCCGCGCCGCCAACCAGGTTTTCAAACCCGCTGAATTTCAGGCTGCGGTTGCTGGTGGCGACGGTGGTGGCGGTGGGTGAAAGCGTCCAACTGGCGGTCAGATCGGCGCCGGTGATGGTGTTACCGCTGGCGCTGCTGCCGAGCAAGATGGTGATGTTCCTGAAGCCACCTAACAGCACCGAGACCTGCCCGTTGAAGCCCGCAAGGCTGCCAGCACCCGTCAGCGTGACCGGCAGGTTCCCGGTAAAGGCTGAAATGTCAAGCGTGTTATTGCCGCCGCTGCCATCTATAAGGCCAGGCACAACCACACCGCTCGGGATGACAAAGCGATCGTTGGCGCTGCCACCGATGAAACTCTCAAACAGCGCAACCAGCTCGGCGATCAGGGTCATGTCTACCGGCAGCAGTTTGGCCGAATAATCCAGTGTGTCAATACCGCCGTTGACCAGTTCAACGATGGTGTCATCTCCGGATGTGTCGCTCAGCTTGTAGGTGTCATTGCCATCCAGGCCGGCCATGTAGTCATTGCCCAGGCCGCCGGTGAAGACGTTATCCGCCACCGAACCGATCAGGGTATCTTCCTTGGCCGTGCCGATGATATTTTCAATATTGAGCAGGCTGTCGCTGCCGATCGATAAGCCGCTGGCGCTGCCAGTGGTCAGGTTGACACTGACGGCCTGCGCGCTGCTACTGTAATCGATCGTGTCCGAGCCGTCGCCGCCGTCGATGAGGTTGTTGAGCGCATTGCCGATCAAGCTATCGTCGTAGGCGCTGCCAATGATATTTTCGATATTGAGCAGGGTATCAATGCCGCTGCCAGTGGAAGTGCCACTGGTCAGGTTGACCGTGACAGAGGCCGTGCTACCGCTGTAATCGATCATATCAATACCCGCGCCACCGTCGATACGGTTATCCGCGCTGGAACCAGCCAGGTGGTCGTCATAGGCGCTGCCGATCAGAATTTCAATGCTGCTCAGTATATCTGTGCCGCTGCCTGTGCCACTGGCGCTGCCCTGACCCAGATCGACATTGACACCAGATGTGCTATTGCTGTAATCGATGGTATCGCGGCCATCGCTGCCTATGAAGCTTTCGTCCGCGCCGGAGCCCACAAACAGGTCGTTGAAGGCGCTGCCGATCACCTTTTCAAGCCGCACCAGGCTGTCAGTGCCAATCGCGGAGCCGCTGGCAATGCCGCTGCCCAGGTTGACAGTAACGAAGGCACTGCTGCCGCTGTAATCAACCGTATCAAAGCCCGAGCCGCCATCCAGCGCATCATTTCCGCCGCCGCCCACCAGGACATTGTCCAGGGCTGAACCGGTCAGCGTGTCGTTGTAGGCGCTGCCGATGATATTTTCGA
>CAINXK010000179.1 GCA_903854805.1 uncultured Anaerolineae bacterium | reverse complement strand
TGGCAATATCGGATTGGAAGCCGCGGTATTCGAACCTGTACACGGCAGCGCTCCCACTCTGGTTGGAAAAAATAGCGCCAACCCGACCGCCACCTTCCTGGCCGCAGCCATGCTCCTGGAATATCTGGGTGAACAAGCTCAGGCGACGCGATTGCGCAGCGCCGTGGAAAAATGTATTGCATCTCGAATGGTCACTCCAGACCTGGGCGGCACGCTTACTACCGCACAAATGACAGAGAAAGTGATCCGGCACTTAATATCCTTAGATCCGGGCAGCCTTGCTCCCGATAAAGATATATAAAGGAGATACATCATGATCAATGTTGGCTTTTTATTCACCCGGTTGCGAGTTGAAGAGAAATACCTGATCGAAGAGTTGGAAAAACACAGTGACATCCGTCTGATTCGGATTAATGACGGCGACCAATATTTTGACATTTCCCACATCAGCGAACCGGTCGACGTTCTTTTTGAACGCTCGATTTCGTATTCGCGCGGTCTGTATATTTCCCGCATCTATGAAGCCAATGGCATACCTGTCGTCAATACCGCCCTGGTTGCCGAGCGCTGCGGAGATAAATACGTTACCAGCCAGATACTGGTTCGCGAAAATATTCCGACCCCGCGCGTTCTGATGGCTTTTGACGAAGAGGCCGCGCTTAAAGCCGTCGATGCGTTGGGATATCCTTGCGTACTTAAACCTGTGGTTGGTTCGTGGGGGCGCCTGCTAGCCAAGGTGGATGACCGCCACTCGGCAGAAGCCTTCATTGAGCACAAGGCTACGCTTGGCGTGAACCATCAGGTTTTTTACATCCAGGAATACATCAACAAACCAGGGCGCGATATTCGTGCTTTTGTGGTGGGAGAAGAACCGATCGCAGCGATTTACAGGACCTCGGATAATTGGATCACAAACACCGCCCGCGGTGGAATAGCATCGAACTGCCCTTTGACACCCGAACTAAACGATCTCTGCCGCCGCACAGCGCGAGCCATGGGTGGTGGACTGCTCGCCATCGATGTTTTCGAAACCGAAACCGGGCTGACGGTTAACGAAGTAAATCACACCATGGAATTCCGCAACAGTATCACCACGACCGGTGTTAATATACCGGCGATCATGATTGAATACGTACTTGCGCAAGCCAAAATTCGCGCATGACACCCATGAAAGCCAGCAATTAATGCATCTTTATATTTGTTCACGGGGTGCTATTCCGCTCTGAGAAAATGCCCATGCTGACGCCCGAAAAGATGTGTAAGCGGTGATTCGACGGAAAGGTATTTGTCCCGTCAAATCACCATTTAAACACGGTGCCATGTGCACAGCAACGGATGGATTTTTATTTGCGTGTGCGGATCAAACAGGATATTTCCAACGGCCTGTGACTAATCATGAATCATTTATAATTGTCTGACGAACGGGAAGACGGATTAGGTTTACACTCTGGTTCGATTTGGTATTGACACATGTCATTCGAGTGGTAGAATACCGCTTATCATGTTTTTAACAAAGTCGTTCCCACGTACACGTCGTCCGCAACCCGCTTCACTGGAAGAAGGTCGGGTACGCTGTGCGTGCCACGGATGACGAACGAAGCGCACTAAAGCGCTCACGCAGGTCACCATAGCGGCCCTCCTTCTCAGGACGGCCGCTTTTCTTTTTCACAAAATTCTAGCCTGGAGATATTATGAAATCCGTTACAAAACCGCAAGTTAAAAAAGTTGTGCTGGCGTATTCCGGCGGTCTCGATACTTCCGTGATTGTGCCGTGGCTTATTGAAAATTATGGCTGCGAGGTGGTCTGTTTTTGCGCCAACGTGGGCCAGGGCGATGAAGATCTAACCCTGCTGGAAAATAAGGCCATCAACAGTGGCGCGAGCCAGCTAATCGTCCACGACATGCGCGAAGAATTCGCATCCGATTACTTATTTCCGATGCTGAAAGCCGGCGCAGTCTATGAACATAAATACCTGCTGGGCACGTCCGTCGCCCGCCCACAGATTGCCAAACACCTCGTCGACGTTGCCCACCAGGTTGGCGCAGATGCCATTGCGCACGGCGCCACGGGCAAGGGTAACGACCAGGTACGCTTCGAGCTAACCGTGATGGCCCTCGACCCGCGCTTGAAAATCATTGCTCCCTGGCGCGAATGGGACATCCGCTCACGCGAAGACGCAATCGCCTATGCAGCCAAACACAACGTCCCCGTCACGGCAACTATCAAATCCATCTACAGCCGCGACTCAAATCTGTGGCACCTTTCGCACGAAGGTGGATTGCTGGAAGATCCTTGGAATGAACCGGAAGAATCCATGTTCCAGATGAGCACTTCGCCAGAAAACGCCCCGGACGAACCAGAATACATCGAAATTGATTTCGAAACTGGCAACCCGGTATCCGTTAATGGCGAAAAAATGTCTCCTGCGAAAATCGTTGAGCGGCTGAACGCCATCGGTGGCGTACACGGTATCGGACGCGTCGACCTGGTCGAAAATCGACTGGTGGGCATGAAATCTCACGGCGTCTATGAGACCCCTGGCGGCACCATTCTGCTGTTTGCCCATCGCGAGCTAGAGTCACTTGTGCTCGATCGTGAAACCTGCCATTTCAAAGAAATGGTTGCCGTCAAGTACACCGAACTGGTTTATAACGGTTTGTGGTTCACCCCGCTGCGTGAAGCCATCGACGCCTTTGTACTCGCCACCCAGGGCCCGGTTACCGGCAAGGTTCGTCTCAAACTCTATAAAGGCAACATTATTTCTGCCGGACGCAAGTCGCCGTTCAGCCTATACCGCGAAGACTTTGCCACATTTGGTGAGGAAGACGTTTATGACCAGAGTCACGCAGAGGGCTTTATCCGCTTGTTCGGGCTGAGCATGAAAGTTCGCGCACTTAACGGGCTGCCAATTTCCGGGCTTGATATGCCCAAACCTGATTACAGCCGCTTCAAGAGAGACTAAAAATGACACTCTGGGGCGGCCGCTTCAGCGGCAAACTCGATGAAACTGCCTGGGCACTCAACACATCCCTGCCGGTTGACCAGCGCATGGCCATCCAGGACGTGGAAGGTAGCCTGGCCTGGGCTTCTGCGCTCAAAGGCTCTGGCATTCTCAATCAAGATGAGCACCTGCAGATCATTCAAGGCCTTTCGGAGATCAAGCAAGAATTTACCAAGGGTGAGTTTAGTTTCGCCCCGAGCGATGAGGACATTCATACAGCCGTGGAGCGCCGCCTGACAGAACTAATCGGCGCCCCGGCCTGGAAATTACATACCGGGCGCAGTCGCAACGATCAGGTAGCCACAGATTTCCGCTTATGGATGCTTGCAACGATTCCAACTGTTCTGGAAGTGATCACAACGCTGCAAGCCACCCTACTGGAACAAGCCGAGAACGCCGAAGAAACACTTATGCCCGGCTATACGCATCTACAACGCGCCCAGCCGGTCTTGCTTGCGCATTGGTGGCTGAGCCATTTTTGGCCACTTCAACGCGATTGCCAGCGCTTTTCTGATCTGATCGAGCGCGTTTCCACCCTACCCTTAGGCTGCGGCGCGCTGGCAGGCACGCCCATTTTTGTCGATCGGACTGCCCTGGCCACGGCGCTTGGTTTCAATAAACCCGCACCAAACAGCATGGATGGTGTTTCAGATCGAGATTTTGCTGCAGAATTTCTGTTTTGTGCATCAATGACCGGCGTACATCTAAGTAAACTTGCCGAACAAATCGTGCTTTTCACAAGCGCAGAATTCGGATTTTTTGAACTTTCGGATGCGTTCTCAACCGGCTCAAGCCTCATGCCACAAAAGAAGAACGCAGATGTTTTCGAATTAACCCGCGCAAAAGCCGGCACCTTACTGGGCTTGCTCACCGGCCTTATGTCGGTCCTCAAAGGGCTGCCATCCACATATGATAAGGACTTGCAAGAGGATAAGGCTCCGGTATTCGCGGCAGCCGATACGCTTGTAATGATGTTGCCAGTTCTGACTGGTGCACTAAAGACCATCAGCGCCCGACCCGAACGCATGCGCGCAGCCATCGATTCTTTTATGATGGCGACGGACCTGGCAGATTACCTGGTGAACAAAGGCATCCCTTTCCGGGAGACCCATGCCCTGGCTGGAAAAGCCGTGCGCCTGGCGCTCGACAACCATTTAGGTCTGGACGGTCTTTCCCTGGAGCAATACAAAAACCTGCATCCGGCTTTTGAAGCAGATGTTTATCAGGCTCTGGACCCGCTCGAATCGGTGAAGCGCAGGAACGCCCTGGGCGGTACCGCCCCCGAAGCTGTGCGGATCCAAATTCAACAAGCTAAAAATACACTCAAAGGAGAATAAAATATGTCTACAGTTAATTGCCCCGAATGTGAAGCCGAGATTACCCTGGAAGCAAATGCCGAGGTTGGTGAAATTATTGTTTGCCCTGATTGCGGTGTAGATCTGGAAATCGTTTCGCTCAACCCCGCCAAGGTTGATTTGGCACCGATGGAACAGGAAGATTGGGGCGAATAAAACTAACCCTGATACGAGAAAATCATGCAGAAACGACTCAAGATAGGTGTTCTATATTCGCGCGTGCGCGTGGAAGAAAAGTGGATTTTCTCCGCGCTGGAAAAGCGCGGTATTGATTATGAACGGCTCGATGATCGGGCAATTTCCTTTGACCTGGAGAACCCGGCTCCCTGGCGCTCCTTTGACGCAGTGTTGGAGCGCAGCATCAGCTACAACAGTGGCTTATACGCCCTGCGAATCCTGAACGCCTTCGGTGTCCCGACTGTAAATACCGCGATTGTGGCCGAGATCTGCGGTGACAAGCTTACCACCAGCGCCATGCTGGCCAAGGCCAATGTAGCCCAGCCACGCAATATGGTAGCCTTCTCACCCGAATCTGCCCTGGAAGCCATCGAAGCCTTCGGGTACCCGGTGGTACTGAAACCTGTCGTGGGCTCCTGGGGCCGGCTGCTCGCGAAAATCAACGATCGCGATGCCGCCGAAGCTGTCCTTGAACATAAGGCCACACTCGGGTCTGTACAGCACTCGGTGTTTTACATACAGGAATTCATCAAAAAGCCTGGACGTGATATCCGCGCCATCGTGGTCGGCGACCGTGTTCTGACAGCGATTTATCGAAAATCCGAACATTGGATCACCAATACTGCCCGCGGTGGCGAAGGTGTACTCTGCCCGATCACACCGGAAATTGAAGGCCTGTGCCTGAATGCCGCGGCTGCGGTTGGTGGTGGTGTTTTGGCAGTTGACCTGGTGGAACACCCCGATAAAGGCATGATGGTCAATGAGATCAATCACACCATGGAATTTCATACCGCCCAGCCCATCAGCGGCATCGACATTGCGGATGAAATTGTCTCGTATGTGGTGAATGTAGCCAAAAATAATGCCTAAACCATTCTATGACAGGCAGGCGTAAGAAGAACTTCAGGAGCAATTTTCAATGACAACAGTTTCCATTGTTGGCGGCTCTGGGTATGGCGGCGGTGAATTGCTGCGATTATTATTGGGCCATCCACAAGTCGAGATCAAACAGGCCACATCCCGTTCACACCTCGGAGAATACCTTTACCAGGTACACCCCAACCTGCGCAAGCGCACCCAGCTTA
>CAINXK010000178.1 GCA_903854805.1 uncultured Anaerolineae bacterium | reverse complement strand
TTTTTATGATGGCGAACAAATGGGCGCCCCAGCAGAGACAAGTGTTTCCAGTACCCCACCTAACGCTACTGTTGATCTGAGTGTTTCGATCACCGCTCCCGCTACCAACGGTGAACATACTGGTTTTTTTCAGCTTCGTAATCCGCAGGGTACATTCTTCGGACCAAAAATATGGGTCAAGATCAATGTCCGTTCTACCAGCAACAAAATCACGATACTCACTGTGGATCCTGCTTCGCCGGCGGATGCTAAGATGGTCCGAATTACTGCAAAAGTTGATGGAATTTCAAATTTCCGCGCCATGCGTCTAAAGGTAGATGGACAGCTAAAGGGAGAATTTGCTGGTCCGCAATATACATTTGAATGGAATACAAGTGGTTTTAGCTCCGGCATGCATAGTATTGTAATTGAAGCAACGGATCAAACCGACTCGTCTTGGTCCCATCCTGAAGTTAAAAGCATAAGTTACACTCTTCTGGGGACTTCTGCTTCACCAAATCTTAAACCTAATAGTCCCGCGTTATCCAGTCCATACGATTGGTACGTATATTATTCAGGAAGCACTGCCAACCTTTGTGCCCAGGAACAAGGTGACCCTGATGGGGATCCAATTTCCTCTTATTATTTCGAGGCATCCAGTAGTGCGCAAACCTGGAATAGTGGTTGGATTGGCGGCAATTGCGTGACAACAGCTAACCTTACTGCCGGTACCTACCAGTGGCATGTCCAGGTTAAAGATAGTCGCGGGGCAATCAGTGATTGGAGTAAGGATTTTCACTACACGATTGTTAACCAGAACCTATCAATCTCATCATTTACCCTCACCCCTCTGGACGGTAATTCTGAGCGAGTCCGTCTGAAAGCCTGTGTAACCGGGCAAGGAAGCGTTGGGATTACAATCCGTTTCCTTTTGAATAATGCCACAGATGGCACGGACAGTGGTACATGGACGAATATTGGTGAACTGGGTGTACCTTGTTTTACCGATGCTGATGCTCCTGTATGGAATACATTGGAAGATAACCTGATTTCCGGGGATGGGCAGCATCGCATTCGAGTTGAAGCTCATGGTGCCAGTTCAGGTTGGAGTGGTGCAGTTTCCCAGGATCAGGTTATCACCCTACCCCATCGACGTCCTTCCGATTCCAGACTGAAAGCTCCAATTCCGGTATCTAAAAATAATCGAGAAGCGGTTTATCTCAATTCCCGGACAGTCCTGTTTAAATGGTATTTGTCTGACCGTGCCACGTCCTACAGATTGAGCATCAGCAATAACCCATCTCCAAAGGATGATCCCTCGCCTGTATTCCGGCAAACTTATCTTGCCGGTACTGAACAGGCTCCAGTCGATTTGTTACAGGATTATCCAGCACTCTACTGGCAAATTGAAGCAATGGATGATGTAGGGATCAGTGGTAGTACAGATCAGCTTTTTGGGATCGATCGTGTTGTGCCTACTTGTTCAATTCAAGCGCTTGCCCCAGTTAGTTATGAGAATAATTTTCAAGTCAATTGGAGCGGTACGGATGCTTTATCTGGAATCGGGAGTTTCAATATCCAATATAAAGATTCTAGAAGTGATCAGTGGAGTGATTGGATGACAGGTGTGCCTTCTGACAAGATATATGATCTGTTCGCAGGGCAGGTAGGACACAGTTACAGTTTTAGATGCCAGGCGACGGATAAGGCAGGTAATACCGGGCAATATCCGAATGCAGGTGATACTACAATAAGAGTAGATCCGGCTGCCCGCCCGCCTGAACTATGGTGGAATGCCGGTTATGCCGCAAAGCGAAGCATAACGATTCAGAATAATATGTCCGGAGTTGCATTGCCGGCAGGATATCCGGTCAAAGTTTTATTTGACAGCGGAACTTCGCCCTCGGCTGCTCAACTCTTTGCTGCCTCAGTCTCTCCGACAAAATGCGATGATCTCCGTATCGTTTATAACAATGCGACCCAGCTAAATCGGGTTATTCGCCAATGTACTTCGGATACAATCGAAATCTGGTTCCGCACCCAGGTGGATATTGCTTTGGGTGCTACAAATACTGCGCACATGCTTTACTACGGCAATTCTGCTCCCGATGTTCCACCCGCTGACCGTAACCAAGTGTGGTTCCCATCTTCGGAGTCGGGTACACAAGCTTTATACAATTTTGAGGAGCCAGGTGATTCGATTGCCTATGATACAAGCGGCTACGGACGCAACTGCACAATTGATCCAAGTGTAGCCCGAATTAATGGCAAGTTTAGCGGCGGGTTAGATTTCAAACGGGCGAATAATGGCAACGCAAACGGGCTGATATGCGGTTCGATGGCGTTGTCAGCTTTTACTATTGAATTGTGGTACCGACCTGATGCTAACTGGGGGGACGCCATCGCTGCCCAAATGCAATCTGGTGTTGGAAATAGTTGGTCATTATGGAACGATGGTGGGCGTTTGCGGATGGAAATCTGGCATTGTCCAAGCTGTGCTTCTCATCAGGTGCGCAGTAATGCAAATCTTCAAAATGCTCCTTATGTTGGCAAATGGAACCATATCATGGTTGCATTTGCGGGTGGCAACAGTGTTAAATTTTATATTAATGGGGGTTTTGACTCTGAACAGTTTATGGACCAGGGTGGAATCAATTCGATAAATATCCCTCTGCAAATTGGCTCAATCAACACCAGTGGGCAAACTGCATCCGATATTGGTGGATTCAGGATCATCTCCGGTGCAAAGGATGTGCCATGGTATGCTGGTCCTTTTTCAGGGATTACCAATGAACCGACCACAAAGGTTAATGATCTGATTTCTCCACCTGTTGTTGGGACAGTGGATCTATCTGTACTTTCCTTGAATGCCTATGCCAATCCTTTGGGTGGTATTCTCGTTGAGGCGGTAGTCCAGAATCAGGGGACACTTAGCACCACCAACGGATTCTTCACTGATTTGTACTTGGACCACCTGCCCACTGGATCTGGCGATTATACGGGCAGTAAGCAATTCTGGGTGAATGATCCAATTCCTGCGGGTGGTATTGCTACTCTTACAACAGTGATTCTTGACCTTGGACAAACGGGATTAATGGCGTCGGTTCCAGGGGAAGAGAAACGGGGTACTCTTTATGCACAGACTGACTCGACTGGTGTTTTGAATGAGGTTAGCAAGGCAAACAACATTACTGCGAATGGTATCGAGGTCTGTACCGCTACTGGTGATGCTTATGAAGGTGGTGATGGGATGTCGGCTGGAGCCACACTGTTGACTGATCCGCAAATCCATAATTTTGACCGATCTGGAGATGAGGATTGGACAAAGTTTTATACCCAAAAGGGAGTTTCCTACAGAATTGCTACCACCAACCTGGGATCGTCATCCGATACTTACTTATATCTCTATGACCAGGATGGTATTACTTTGCTTGCATCCAACGATGATTCCAATGGCTCACTGGCATCTGAGATTGAATGGATTGCGCCAAATGACGGTACTTTTTACCTTATGGTAAAGCAGTGGAATTTAAATGTGAGCGGTTGCGGCTCAAGTTACACGATCGGATTCCTGCCAGGATCAATGGGAAAGGTATTACCGATTAATGCGGGAGTTGACGTCTCTATTTCCCCGACACTGGCGTGGGAAGCAAGTTCCAATGCCGTCAACTATGAATATTGCTATGACAATTCAAACGACAATGCTTGTACCTCCTGGGTTGATAACGGAGAGAAAACCAGCGTTGTTTTGAGCGGATTGAGTCATAATACTACTTATTACTGGCATGTCCGCACTATCAATAAATTTGGGACTACGTATTCGAATTCTACATCCGAAGCTTTTTGGTCGTTCACAACGTCTGTGGGGTGTCCAACAACAATTACAGGTTGGAAAGGAGAGTATTGGAATAACTGGAACTGGAGCGGAGATCCAACTGTATGTCGAGATGATCAAGACATTAATTTTGCTTGGCAAGGTGGTTCACCTGATCCAAGCATTCAATTTGATTACTTCTCCGCACGCTGGACAAGATCCATTCAATTTGAAACTGGACAATATGTTTTCAGAATCTATCATGATGATGGCGCAAAACTGATTATTGATGGTCTGACTGTTTATGAAGATTTGTGCAGTCCTGATAATTGCACCAGGGATGTATTTGTTCCTTATTTCTTGGAAGCAGGTATTCATGTTGTGATCTTAGAGATGCGGGAGAATACCGGATACGCTGGTGTGCGTTTGACCTGGACTTTAGCAAATAATCCAGTACCTTCAATTACAAATCTAAGCCCTACTGGGGTAAAGGTAGGGGAATCCACATTTACCTTGACTATTGGTGGAACCAATTTTGTTCGTAATTCAGTGGTGAGATGGAATGGAGTTGACCTTCCCACAAATTATGTGAGTTCGACCCAACTCAAAGTAACGATCGTAGCAGAGGATATTATCTTTCCTGGGACGATTCTAATTAGAGTATTTAATCCTGCCCCATCCGGCGGGGAATCTAACGCCCAGTTTTTTTCGATATCCCTTATAGGCGAATTGAAAAACAAGATATACCTTCCCATAACAGTTGGAGATTGAGCAGTCTTGTACAGTGTTAGCGTCCGAGGAAAATGGTGACGGAAGTCTAGATTAAATGGTGATGATACAACAAAATTGAAAGCTGCATAACGGTTTGCGTTACCCGCGCTGGGGCAGGCGGCGGAACGCCGTCCAACTGGAAAAATGCTGAGGCGTAGAAAAATGCTTGGAATCGCGCCAGAATCCCCAGCGTCGGGTGCGCGCTTTGTTGGGCGCATTTTACCGCAACCTACTTTCTGGTACGAATGCAATTATCAAGTTTTCGGTGCAAAAAGGATGCGAAAGTTAGCATATCTATTGCATCTTGTTCATTTATATTCCACTTGATTTTAGGCGCATGTGCTAACGTATTTCTGATTATGAGAATACTGGCACATATCTTTTTTTGTTATATAATTTATTTACTCTTGTAGGAATTTAAAAGTTTATTTCTGTTAGATAAAAAATTACGCACAAATATAGAGGGGTAATATGAATCGTAAGAGCATTCTCGTTGTTAGTAGCATAATATTGGCGCTGGTTGTGGCAGTGATTTGGAGTGATCTTTCCTTTAAACCAGTAAGCGAAAATAATGTATTTGCCCTTCAATCCCCTGCTTCTGTCCAGACTTTGAAAAATTCGACTGGCGAAAGTATAGCGGCTTCCCTGCTAGATAACGAAGCTGGAATTTCAGCATATTTTCAAACTTCTCCAATCGCACTATCATCGGTGAGAGGACTCTTCCGGAGCATTGAGATCGAAACTTCCAATTATATTTTAGGAACATTTACTTTACCAAACAATAGCGAAGATTATGATGTCCATGTTTATATACACCAGAGTGGTTGGGTTCTCATTTATTACCTAAAACAAGATCCAGCAGTGATGATTTTCGATTGGCAAACATATACAGGAACAATGAATCCGACGCGATTCCAGGTCGCTGCGAATTTAATAACCTATACACTTAATCGCTCGAATCCAACACTAACCTACTATGATTTTCGTTATCCCAACGCGACTAATTTGCTCATTGCTATAGAAGATGTAAGGGTAATGAATGAAACTGGTGAATTCACAGTTCCGAGTACAAGCTTTCACTATTTTGAAACAAGTTGGTTTTTTGGAGGAAAGCTCAACTCGCACCCAGATGTTTGGAGCGCTGATGCCGAATTTAAAGTTGATGCGGTTCAAATAAAACACTTCAACTGCAATGATTGTACCCAATATTATTTTGGTTTTTTTGATGGTATAGTATATCCTCCTAGTGCTTCTCATGTAGCACAAGTAAGAAACTATAATGCCACTTGGGGAACTCCTCTACTCATGGGTGCCATAGCGATTGTGTATGGACCTTGATTAGGTGGAGGAAAAATGAATAAACGCCTGATGATTTTTCTTGTGTGTGTGTTGCTGTTTGTGATCTTATCGCGTGCAGATACAGGATTGGGCAATGTCTTAGTTACGATCCCAGTAACAGGTGCAGATGCGGTTTTCGAGCCTTCCTTACTGACAGAAAGTGGTTTTGCTGTTGACCTTAAAAATCTCATTAACAGTTTGCCATTGATGCTCATTCAGGTTCGTAGTTCAAACGCAACGTTATGGACCGAATTTGTTCCTATATCTAGCCAACCAGTGTTGAGTTCATTACTTAATAATTTGCCCAACTATTATATTCCATTGAGATCTGCTGATAAGGCATTGATCTCAACGCCCTTCATTTATCCATCTGAATTACTACAAGACCACATGCCCCCAATAATAAGTAATGTACAAATAGAACCGATTACGGGTTTGGTAGGGTGGGACACAGATGAATACGCAACAAGTGAGGCTAGGTTTGGGCTGGAATCCGGTAATTATTCACATGTAATTACTGAGACTACTTGGAAGAACTCGCATTTACTTCTTCCTTCAACTGGGAGTTGGAATTACATACTAATAAGCAGTACAGATCGAAGCGGAAATAAGGCAGAGTATTACATTCCTGGTTTTACAATCACAGGTAGTGTAAAGGATGTTAATAACCATCCAATTCTTGGTGCAGTCATTTCAATAAGTGCTACTATGGCAGTCGTAACAGATTTAAATGGTAACTATTCATTAGGGGGAGTCCCAAGTGGAGAATATTCCTTAACTGTATCTCACAGCCAATATCACTTTACCCCAAATGTTATTTCCTTAATTGTATCTGGGAATTTAACCGAGAAAAACTTTATTGGTGAGAATAATACAAGGATGCTTTTCTTACCTTTTCTTAGAAATAAATAAAAACTGAGCTAATCGGTGGTGGTTATGGTTTGGTGAAAGAAGATAATGAAATAGCTCAATTGACAAAGTTTGTTTTAAGACATGATTTTGGGCTACCTCTATTAGTTATTTCACTGACTGGCGAACTTTTCAAATTTAGCACATCGGAAACAAATTAAGGGCGAGAAATTGACAAAACGGGCGGACACCACGCGCAAGAAATCCTGGCTTGCTCGGCGTGATCTGCGTTCCAATAGCCCCTTTGCAGGAGAGTAGATTTTGAATTTGGAAGTCGTTGGTCGAAATGCACCCCTATTGACTTATCAGTTTGTTCTCGGTATAATAAGTTTGGTGATACTACGATTGTCCTGGTTGGCGCCGGGGCAGTCATCAAAAGAGAGCGTACTAGGTTTGGGCGCTCTCTTTTGATTTAAGTCGACTAATAGTCGATCGCCTGTTTTGTCATTTTGAGGTTGTCCAAAATAATACTGCAGGCACGAAGCCGTTCGGCGTGACTGTGATTCGATACAAATCCTGGGACACCCTCGATTCGCAGCATATGTTCCATGTACGTTTCGAGAGCCAGTAGGCTGTCGAGATCGACATCGTTGGGGTGCAGGACGCTGGTCGCATACTCGATTTTCGAGAATGTATCCCGAATCTTGATCGTCAGGGACGCGGAGACGTTGATCGATGTGACGAGATTGTTCCCGCCAACCAACTTTACGGTTGTCTGATGGTCAGACACGATCTGTGGGGAGCGGTGCTATTGGTTAGCATGGATTGTATCCTCCTAAGATACGTTTGTTGGGTGGTTCTTACGGTGGGCAGGATAGCGACGGACCATACCGTGCCGGCTTTTGCCTGTAATCAGGCGTGATAACTGCGCCTGAGAGATGTGGTGCCGATTGGCAACGGCAATTAATTTTTCGTCCATGTGTTCAAATGCGTCCCTTACTGCTTGTTCCGCCTCTCGGTTGTCAATTTTGGGACGACCATTGTGATTCGTTCGCCCGTTGCGGGCGAGCCATGCGCGCATCTCAGCCCCCGATCCGGTCATCATGTGTTTGGGATTGAGGCAATCGCTTTGACTGCAGACGGACCAAACATATTGTCCGATTTGTTCATGGCGACCCTGAAGCCAGGCAAGGCGTGATACATACCAAGCATCCTTTTTGTGGCGGATGACCCCATACATAATTCCGTTATACCCCCTGCGTTTTGTGCCGCACCACTGGATATGATCATTTGGTAAAATTACCAAATGATCATTGAAGTTCATGATTACCGACTCAGGGGGGTAGCTAGTGCTAGGCATTGATGCCGCCCTGTGAGGGGAGATGGATATCGTAGTCGAGGGCATCTAAATTAGAAAATTCGCCAGGATTTTCCATTTTACTACCCAGGCTAGGGATAATTTTGATTGCCTGGGCAGGGTTGTGCCGCATTATCGTAGCCACGAGGCGCAGCAGGATCCGAAATGCTGCGACTTCCGAGATACCGCCGAGGGCGGTGGCGATGGTTTTCAACTCAGTGATATTGGCATCACTGAGTTTGAAAATTTTGGCGTGTGTTTCGAGGTTTGGGGTGCCAGATTTGTTGCGCAATGCGATTTCCTCCTGATAAAAAATTAGGTTTGTCCGATGCTATCGATATAGCAACTTTCTATATCAGACACGTTCGCATCGCAAAACGCAATTTCTCTCATTAAATTGACGTCGGGAATTTAAACCAAACCGCATTTAAGCGGCAATACAACTTCTTTCAGCACACCTCTCCAGGTATCCGACGACGTAATAGACCGTATTAAAAATTTCTCTAGGGCTGTCGTAAAATTATATTGGTCGATCGGTTGTTTGATGATGGGGTTTATCCATCGTGATGTGTTCTAGGCGATCCGATACTAGGCACATCGAAGGCAGTTTTTTCGCGCCGGTGCGGTAGGATCGGCGGGGTGCCTCCATGGTCGTCTGGCGGATTGCCCTACATGATCAAATCGTCAACGCTATAAACGCCACCATTCGCAGCCACAAAATGCGCAATTGTTTCTTCGTTAGAACATGATGGATTATCCAGCCGGAGAATATCATCCGCGTTAAAGACGTGTCCTTTTTTCAGTTACTTCGCTTGCAAGCGTTTTTTGGCTTGGTTCTCTAAAAACTATTTAGATAATTTTCAGCAATCGGATATGGTCATTCCCAATCTAACTAACTTATCGGAGGGTGGTAGCCGCATAAAAAGCTAACGGATGTTTTTTATTGACTCAGTATTTTCCATGAATATAATTTTATAAGGGTGGTAATTTTTTAGTAAAAATAATCTACTTTTTAGGAGGAAAACATAATGACTGAAGAACAAATGGAGTGTGGCATGTGTGGAGAAAGTATTTCAATTTCTGCGACTGTGTGTCCAGAATGCGGAGTAATATTGTTTGGTGATGATGCTGGACAATTTTCGCGCCAACAAACATCGAAAAACAAGGGACGAAAAACAAATTGGACAGATACTGATCCCGTAAATACCAATTCGACACATAATGGTTCTTTTGTTCAAGATAAAAAAACGGACAGACCAATCACCGTATCAATAGTTAACTTCGATATGCCATTCTGGTCAATAGTCAAGCTATTGATAAAAATTTCGATTGCCGCAATTCCTGCGATGTTTATTATTGCCATGATTTCCCTGGTTTTATGGGCAATCTTTGGCGGTATATTGGTTGCATTAATCCGTTAGATATTACGATGTCTGCAGAAATTCCTTTCATAATCATAGACTTTTGGTAAATTATGGGAATCGACATTCTATGCGTGACTGCTTAGGCATAGAAAGAGAAGGATTGCCAAAAATGGAAAAGCGGAAGACAATGGAGAGATGGAAAGGTTTCAGCAGCCAACGGACGAAGAAATAGGGAAAGCATTCGATCAAGGGAAAGAAGCCGTGATCGTGCTCTTTCACGCCACAATCGGGCAGTTGGCGGCAAGGATCCAGGGATTAGAAGATCGGACTGCGAAAAACAGTCAAAATAGTGGCAAACCACCGTCGAGTGATGGGTTGAATAAACCAGTGCCGAAAAGCAGACGGAAGCGGAGTGGTAAAAAAAGCGGCGGACAGGCAGGACATGAAGGGCATACACTGAAAGCCGTGTTGAAAGCGGATCGTGTGAAAGTGCATCGGGTTGGCAAGTGCCAATATTGCCAAAAGTCATTGCGCAAGGTAAAGGTAGAAGGGTATGAGAATCGGCAGGTCTTCGATTTACCCGTGGTGCGTATTCAAGTCACAGAACATCGTGTGGAAGTAAAACGGTGTGTATGCTGTAGGAAAGAAAGCAAAGCGCAAGCGGTCTACTTAAACCAATACCAGATGCTTCCGCTGGAGCGAGTGAGCGATGTTTTTGAAGATTTCTATGGGCATCGGCTGGCGGAAGGGACGATTGTGGAGACGTGCCAGGAAGCCGCCAAACGGGTCCTATCCGTCAATCAGGCGATCAAGAAATACTTGACCACGTTGGCGAATGTGGTGAATTTTGACGAAACGGGGCTGCGGATTCAGAGCAAGTTGTACTGGCTGCATGTGGCATGTACTTCACTGCTGACTTATTACGAAGTCCATGCCAAGCGTGGTCAGGAAGCGATGAAAGGCAATAGCGCAAAAGTCACTTTTGGCTTGTAGCCGGAATATTGGGCAACTTTAGTCAAAATTCGCTGTCGCTTACCACCTCCCCCATTTTGTTCTTCGTTTGCACCGGTCTTAACCGGCTGATTTTCTGTGGTTTGCTTTCGTATGCTCCTCTCGTGTTTCTCCTTCACTAGGGTCTTTTTGGGGTGCATGGGGCAGGCTCTCCGTAAAAA
>CAINXK010000177.1 GCA_903854805.1 uncultured Anaerolineae bacterium | reverse complement strand
GTACATTCGGCGCACCCGTTCTCCGCTGAGGGTTGGCAGACCCATTTCTTGCCAGCGTTTGAAGTGGGGCGTAAGACGGTGAGCATCCAGGTCTGTCTGGTTGCGATAGACCTCGTACAACATGAATTTGAGCGGGTCATCAGCCTGTTGCAGCAGATCAAAGCGCGTAACGCCCGCTTCTAGAAGACTCGCCCGGGCGTTGGCACTGGCTTCTGTCAGAAAATCATCCAGCCTGTTGGCCTGGACAACCAAATACACAACCTGAACAATCATCTCAACCTCTTTTTAGTATGGCGCTTGTTTCAGCCAGAAAATCAAATGCGCGGTCTGCAACATCCGGAGTGGTCGTTGCAAGCCCGCAAGCGGGAGCTAAAAGGCTGCGAGTTGCGAACTCGTCGGGTCTGATCCGGATGCCTCTGAAAGCGGCTTTCTCGCAGATCGATTGAATCCCATTTTGCAAACGGGCTGCAAGGTTACCAGGGGTTTCGTTCATTATCTGCTTATTATTTGGGATCAGACCCCAGCAGACGCTACCGCCTCGGTCCAGAAACTCACGAAGTTCAACGGGATAAAGTGCCAGGTTTTCCAGATAATCGTATGCATCCAGATTGAGCATATCAACTTTTGTCGAGAGCAGCAGACCCCAATCGGTATTCGCACAACAGTGAACCCCACCAATCGCGCCTTCGGCGTGGATGGCGTCATAAATTTCGTCGAGGTAGTCTCTAACTTGTTCAGGGCTTAAATTGACATAAGCAGACCCAAAGGATGCCAGGTAGGGCTCATCCAGAAAAATGAGAACCTGTTCACGGACGTTTTTTAGCTGCCTTATCTGCCAGCGCGCAACCATGGCTATATTCTTGATGATGACATCCACGAGGATTTCGTTGTATAAGCTGGCACGTAAATCCTGGTCTGTAACAGTCAGCCCAAAGGAAATTGGACCCGTAACCTGGCCTTTAGCCCAACTCGGTTTGCCATTTGCAGGCGGTTGTGATTTAAGCACATCCAGCATTGCAAAGAAACCAGCGGCATGATCTGGGCGAAGTGCGAACGAAGCAATGTCATCTTCCAGATACAAGCTGTAAAACTTTTCGAGTGCGGATGACAGGTCATTGTGGGTGTTTATGCTTACTTTTTCTTTTGCTTCGTCGATGACCACGGCAGGCAGAGTGGGGGTGTACTGAGAATACATATTCTCTCGAAAAGAACGCCGTGGGTGTTGGGTCCATGCGGGAATATCGAGAAGGTTTACCAAGCGTTCAGGTAAATTCCCTGGCGTTAAGTGGGGCACCGAACCCATGTGGGTGGTCCAATAATTAAAATCAGGCATCGATTATGGTTTCTCGTGTTTTCGCGTAGCCATCACTGCCGGTGTTGGCGGGCTGAGCCTATTTGTGTAGGTTTGTTGCGGCGATGAATGCAAGTCCATTTTCAGTTAAAGCCCAGGCGGAGTTGTTGCAGGCATCGACCTTGTCCATAAAGTTGATAAAAAGCGCATCCCAATCACCACTGCTGATCACTTCCTCTTTGTCGCGAAAGTAATCGAGGATGTCTGATGGGTGATCCCGTTTGGAGTCGGTCTCCGGGTCACCGCCTTCATGTTTGGCTGCGATATTGGGAACATGCCCTGCGATTGCTATCAGTTCGGCGCGGCGATTATATGGCTGGCGGACTATTGATTTCCAGGTCTCGGTGATGTGGTGTTCAAACCGAACGACATCCTCAAATTTGAGCGCCTTGCGGAACTGGGAACTGATTTCCATGGTCTCGTTGTTGATTGAATTTGCCCAGTTGAAGCCAACCAGTGGGGATGTGCCATCGTCACGGCTAAAGAGTTTGGCAGCTGTCAATATCCATAAAGCATGGTATGGATTATCGCTGCCAAAAAACACCGAAATCTTGAATTGGATGTTCACACCCAGGCGGTAAAGTAGGAAGCCTAGCAAGATCGTTCCGGCGTTGAAGTTGAGTACGTGTTGGACGCCATAATTGGTGTAGTAATATAGAAATTCATCCAGCCATTGGATGGCGTGTTCATTGGGTTGTCCGATTCCCCCGAAGTAGCCGGTAATGGTTGCGGGACCGTTCAGGTGAGTATTGGAGCCATCTGTTCCTTTTGTATCAAGCGTTTCGACAAAAGATGATCCAATGATATCCAGGGCGGCAACTATCGCAGGCAGATCTCCGTCATTTTCCGATTCTTTCATTTTTCGGACAGCGATAAAGCGTCCAGGGACAAGGGTTTGGTTTTTTATGGCCTGTTCAACCATGGGCCGAACCCAGGGAAAGTACTGTAAAGCTGAGACTTCGAGTGTAACTGCAGAATCATCCAGAAATCGAGTCTTGCTTGCTTTTGCGCCAAGGACTTTCTTCCGGTAATCAGCTACTGAAATAAAAGCGCCCTTATCACGCTGCTCGATAAGCCAGGTAAGATCCTTGATATGATTTGGATTTTTCTCTTGAACTTTTTTGAGCAGATTTTCCAGCTTGCGTGCTTCCAGGTGTTTTCGATTGATTTCTTCTGGTGTGCCATACTTGGCGACGACGGCCAGAAAATCATTGATGACTCTGGTTTCCGGATCTAATAAAACTGCATTGATGTCATCCAAACGTGATGATGGGATCTTGAGCATCTGCCGGTACTTTTCGTCCATTTTTTCTCCTGGGTCATACATTGGCTTCAAAGATGAATAGCGCTTATATGATGGTGTTAGCTTCCATCAAAACCAGTATAGATCGAAAACGAAACGCGTGCAATTGACAAAAATCATATTTAGAGAAACACATTTATGGGCGGAATATTATCGACATATTCAGGTAAAAAAAGTATTGAATATGGGCTATGAATTGCAAACAATTATTCTATGGAAAAATATAACTGCTCGAACATTTTTTGTTCGGGCAGTTATATTTTCAAACCTGTTTATTTATTTTGATCGTACATATCGTTACAGTCTGTCCATTTTCCAGGGCCAGATAACACATTCACCAATCTCAGGGAACACAACCAGGTCAGCCTTCCCCTTGAGTACAAACGTGACCACTTCAAAATCCAATAATAACTTTTTTGCGGCATCAAGCGTTTGGCCCGACACGCAAACATCATCCACCAACAAGATGCGTTTTATGCCTGCAGGTACTGTGTAGGGCTCCAGCACCTGCGGAACAGGTCGTTGGGGGTTATTGTTTTCGGCCCGGTAGTTAATTCTGATCAGGCTTAGTGAACAACCCAGACGGTAAGCCAGCAAGCTGGCTGGAATAATTCCACCGGTAGCGATTCCAACGACATGGTCAGTTTCAGGTAGCGCTATCTGGTTCATTCGGCGGGTAATTGTTAAAAAATCAAGTTCAACTTTATCCATTTATTTATATTCCTTATGGATGACCTGTTTGTGCCATCTTAAGTGTGAGCATCCAGGCAGATCATCCACGATCAATAGAAAAAAAGATTTGGCTCCGCAATTAAGCCGACATGATATGACTGCGTGCGCGGTTAGGCCTGGGCAGTGAAGTGGGATTGAATCAAGTGAAGATCAATTTTTGAGATCTAGTTGTAAATGGTTAACGGGCAGGATTATAATCTACACTGGCTTTATCAATATTTCGAAGATCGCTAAAAAAAATGTGCATATTAAATAATAAATATTGAAGGGGGTGATATGCTCAAGGAAAATGGAACATTCTAAATTTAAATTATAAACCTATGAAATATCTCATCCGGATTCGCGTCTTTCTTCAGCCGTATAACTGGCAGATACTAGCCAATCTTCTTATTCTATTAACCATGACCGGGTTATCGCTGGTCGTGCCTCGCATTATTCAGGGTGTGATCGATGATGGACTGATTAAAGGGCAGACTGCTTTTGTTTTGCAATCTGCCTTGTTACTGCTTGGCCTGGGGTTGTTTTCGGCTGCTCTGGGGCTTGTGCAGCGTTACCTGGCCCAATGGATCGCATCGCATATTGGTTATGACCTGCGCAACCGGCTGTATGACCATATTCAATTTATGACCTTCAGCTTTCATGATCACGCTCAAACTGGTCAATTAATCTCTCGCTGCATCGAGGATGTGCGCGCCATCCAGGATTTTGCCGGCTCAAGCATTATTGAATGGATTCAGTTAACCCTGCTTGGCGTTGGAATTGCCATATTAATGTTCCTTGATAATTGGAGGCTGGCCTTGATCGCGCTTTCCCCCATGATTCCCTTGCTATGGGTGGCAGCGGATTTCGGTAACCGGATTACCGTTTTGTTCTACAAGGTTGACGATGCTCTGGGCGATCTTTCTGCCCGGCTGCAGGAGAATGTCAGTGGGGCCCAGGTTGTGCGGGCATTTGCGCGCGAACCCTACGAAATTGAACGTTTTGATGAAATCAACAAAACCTATTTTAAAGCGCGCCTGACGGTCGTTAGCAATTGGGCTACGATCATGCCGACTACTTCCTGGTTGGTGACCGCCGGTACTATCCTGATTTTATGGTTTGGCGGGCAAATGGTCATGGCTGGGACGATGACGGTTGGTGAGGTGGTGGCGTTTAATGCATATCTGTTAATGCTTGCCGCACCTGCCCAGCAGCTTACCTGGCTTGTAAATGCCGCTGGCGAAGCCTCGGCTGGGGCGCAGCGCGCCTGGGAAATCCTTGACCGTAAGCCGGAAATTGAGTCTCCTGCGGAAGCGGTTATCCTGCCCATCCTAACCGGGGAAGTTGAATTTAAACATGTTGCCCTGAAATATCAGGATGAGAAAAAGGAATCACTGGTTGATATCGAAGTCAGGGTCGAAAGAAACCAGATTGTTGCGCTGATTGGTGCGACAGGTTCGGGGAAGACATCCTTGGTAAACCTGATCCCGCGGTTTTATGATGTGTCTGATGGGGCGCTGCTGGTTGACGGGTACGATGTCCGCAGTCTCGATCTGGTCAGTTTGCGCAGGCAGATTGGGATTGTTTTACAAACATCGCTTTTGTTTTCAGATTCCATTCGAGAGAATATCCGTTATGGCCGGCCGGAGGCGAGTGATGATGAGATCATCGCTGCTGCTCGTGCAGCCCAAGCACATGAGTTTATCAGCTCTTTTACGCACGGATATGACACGGTGGTTGGTGAGCGCGGGGTAACGCTTTCTGGTGGACAGCGGCAGCGAGTTGCCATCGCCCGGGCGCTTTTGATGAATCCGAGGATCTTGATCCTGGATGATTCGTTGTCATCGGTTGATACCCAAACCGAGAAGCTTATCCAGGAGGCCCTTGACAGCCTGATGGAAGAGCGGACAACTTTTGTGATTGCTCATCGTTTGAGTACGGTTCGTCGAGCAGACTTGATCCTGGTTATGGAGGATGGGCGCATTGTTCAGCGTGGAAAGCACAATGAGCTGCTGGCCCAGGGTGGTTTGTATAAAGAGATCCACGATCTGCAATTGAGTGCTACCCAGGAATTTATTAACGATCTTGACGAACCTGATCCAGCCACTGAACCACCGGCGCTTGGAAAATACCCTCATGACGAGCAATCCTGATGACTACTATAACGCCTCCCGCATATGTTACCCAATCTGAAGAACAATACGATAAATCCTTTGATCCACGTATTGCTCGCCGGCTTATGGATTTCATTCGCCCGTATTCATGGCGAGTGCTAATTGCCCTACTCTTTATGGCTGGCGCTTCAGCAGCCTCGGTGGCAGGACCTTATTTCGTCAAAATTGCGCTGGATGATGGTTTGACAGCCAACAATCTGGCTGTTTTACGTCAGACGGTACTTGCTTTTGTTGTTGTATCACTTGTGCAATGGATATGTACATATTATCGTGTGCGGCACATGGCTGTTGTAGGGCAATCCGTAATTTATGATTTACGAAAAGCGCTTTTTGAGCATTTACAAAAACTATCGCTCAGCTTCTTTAGCCGTTATAGTGTTGGGCGCGTCATTACTCGTGTGATCAACGATGTGGAAGTCCTGCGTGACTTCCTCACCTGGGGCATGCTTGCGATTGTGCGCGATGTGTTTGTGTTGGTTGGCATTATTATCGCCATGTTAGGCATGAACCTGCGTTTGTCGTTAATTACTTTCACAGTTTTGCCACTTATGGCTCTGGCTACATATATCTTTCGTCGCGCTGCAAGGCGTAATTATCGTAAAGTGCGTGCTGCCATTTCATGGGTAAACTCGGTGTTGGCTGAAAACATCAATGCCGTGCGTGTAGTTCAGGCCTTTTCACGTCAACAAACGAACTATGAGCATTTCAGCGGTCACACCAATCGATATCACCTTCAGATGAGTCTGAACGCTGCCAAAATCTCATCACTTTATTACCCGGTTGTGGATGTACTGGGTGCCATTGCGACTGCCATGGTAGTTTGGTTAGGCGGGACTGCTGTCTTGGGCGAGCAAATTTCGGCGGGGGTCCTGGTCGCTTTCGTTTTGTATATTGATCGTTTTTTTGAGCCTATTCGTGATCTTTTTCGCCGTATTGACGCTCTCCAAACCACTATGGCAGGTGGAGAGCGCATCCTGAGTTTGCTCGATAGTCCCGTGGATGTGCAGGATGCCCAAGATGCGGGCGTTCTCCCGCTCATCCATGGTGATGTCGAGTTTGATCGGGTTTCATTCCATTATTCCGATGATCCGGCGCTTGTGCTTAGCCAAATTAGCCTGAAGGTTCCGGCGGGTTCGAGTGTCGCGCTGGTTGGCGAGACCGGCGCTGGGAAAACTACATTGGTTAAGCTTCTTTCACGTTTCCATGACCCAACCGAAGGCGTGCTGCGTGTCGATGGGCACGATTTGCGCACGATTACCCAGGGCTCTTTGCGATCTCAGATGGGCACCGTGCTTCAAGACCCCTTCCTTTTCAATGGAACTGTGCGCGAGAATATAAAATTTGGCCGCCTGGATGCTCAGGATGCTGAAATTATCTCAGCCGCCCAGGCTGTAGGTGCGCACGATTTTATTGTCAGGTTGAAAGATGGGTACGATACGGTAGTTCAGGAGGGTGGAGTCCTCTTGAGCGTTGGGCAGCGGCAGTTAATCTCATTCGCGCGCGCTTTACTGGCCGATCCGCGGATTTTGATTTTGGATGAGGCAACCTCGTCCGTTGACACGCAGACAGAGCAAGTCATCCAAAAAGCTCTGGCGCGCCTGCTTCTGGGGCGTACATCATTTGTGATTGCGCATCGTTTGTCCACAATCACCAGCGCGAATATGATCGTTGTCGTGCATGATGGCCGGATCATTGAGCAGGGTACTCACCAGGAATTGTTGGAAAAGAAAGGCTATTACTTCCAGTTATACCGTACAGGTTTTCAGGACTAAACAATCATTTTTCAAACACTGGATGTCTCTCGCTTTCTATACGAAGGGTTTGTAAAAGAATAACTCCGTAGATTAAAAAGACACGATTGGAGCTGGACGCGGTTTGATGGGGTAATTCCATCGAGGGCAAACCTCATGCCATTCGATGCATAAGGTTTCCATAATTTCCTTTGCAACTATGAGGCCTTTCTCGTAAGCGTTCTCAACGGAAAAAGGCTTCGACTTGCAAATCAGTGTCCGCATCTGTGCCACGGATGCATGCCAGCATAAAGTCAAAAGTTTCCAAGGGTTTGCCTGCCCAATTCATGCTGATTGGGCCAAACAAACGATGTTCGATCTGATTCCACTTCGATGCACCAGTTGGATAATGGCATATGGTCACTTCAAGTCCGAGCTGGTCTGCCAATAACTCTTGTAATTGTTGTTTCCATAATCGCGGTCGACAACCATTACTGCCACCCGCATCGGCAAGAATAAGGATTTTGTCGGCATTGGGATACAGACTTTTCCCAATTTCTTGCCACCAGCGTACAATAGCTTCAACCGCAAACTGAGGTGTGTCAGCAGATTGTCCTACATACACATAGCCGCGATTGTATTTCAAGTCATAAATGCCATAAGGAACAGCCTTGCCAAGCGCATCTTGTTCAAAATCATGATCGTTGACTGCCCTGGCTTTCAGGCACCATTCCTGGCCCTGGTTCTTGAAGTTGCCAATCAACTCCTTTTTCTTGGTATCGACACTGATCCTGGGCAGATCTGCTTGCTGAAAAAGCGCTTTTTGCCGGGCAATGTACTGAAATTGGCGATCCCGATCTGGGTGATCTGAGCCAGAAAGCCGTTTTTCGTTGACTTTCAGTGAATAACCCAAATCTTTCAAGAGTCGTGCGATCGTTGTATGGCTGATCCAATATCCAAGCTGTTCCATCTTTTCCATCAAATGGCGCAAACTACTGCGATGCCATTTTTGCTCACTCATTGGATCACCTGCAGTTTCATCTTTCAACAAGTTCTCTAATGCC
>CAINXK010000176.1 GCA_903854805.1 uncultured Anaerolineae bacterium | reverse complement strand
GTTAAATCATTAACGGGCCGCATTATTTTGATGAACCTTTTTATGGTTTCCCCATATGCTTGCATATTCTTAAGCCAACCAGTTTTTACTCACGAGCTCTTCATCTTGACACCAACCACACTTTTTTAGCTCCGCAAACTGGCGATGCAGAGTTACGGAAAAATAAAAATACTCCCAAATAGTGGCGATCACACCATGTCAGGTAATCAAGTACGCTAACTGACTACTTTCGATTGAAACATTATCCCAACAACTGGTTACTGGGAATTTTTTTTGTCGATACCTGTACGATCACAAAAACAGCTACCAACAGAAACACAATCACTCCATATGCCAATTCAATTCCGACCGAATCTGCCAGCCTGCCCAAAATCAGGGGCAAGGTCAAAACTGCTGCGCCCGAAGCCAGGGTTGTACGCGCACTGGCCTGAACCGTGTTTTTCCCGGCAGCACCCATTGCCAGCGAAAGAAGCAAAGGGTACAAACTGGCAACCCCCAAACCAGTCAGAAAAAGCCCAGCCAGGCCAAGATAGATAGAGCCAGCTTTCCAGAAAAGCAGAAAGCCAAGGCTGGCTATGAATATGGAAATTTCCACCAATTTAGATGAGGCAATTTTCTGCACCAGGCGACTGCCAGCATAACGTCCAACGATCATGGCTGCAAAAAACAGGCTGACAGACTGAGCAGCGTCAATTTTCTGCATTTTTAATACATTTTCCAGAAAATCGCCACTCCACGAGATCATGCAGAACTCAACTGAAACTGCAAGAACAATCGCCACCCAATAAAACCAGAATAAAGCTGATAAAGTTTGGCCGGCAGGCTGACTATCGTGTTCGAAAGACGCATCTACAAGGCTGAGCCCCCTGCCCAAGCCAAAATATAAAAATATCGGCGCAGTTGCCACAATACCCAGGGCCAGCCGCCAATCGCCAGCCAAGCGCGCCAACCAACCCACCAGCAAGGGGGCAGCCATCGCCACGAGCGAAGAGATCACATTCGATTCTGAAATGGCAATTGCCCGTTGTTGACCGTGTTTTTCAGAAAGCGCAGCAGGAACAATTGCCAGGATCAGAGAACCAACCAGCCCCATCAGGAAAGAGGCGCCGATCGTTTCCTGGGGAGTTTTACCAAAGATCAGCAAGAGCGCGCTCAGACTCATCCCAATCGCACCAACCCATAACGAATGCCAGCGACCCAGCCTCACGATCACCAGGTGACCACCCAACCCAACTACCAAAATACCCAGCGCAAATGCGCTAAAATGCAAACTACTGACCGTATAAGTTAACTTGAGCTCACTTTTCAAAAATGGCGTTATTGGGCCAAGTATATTCATGAAATACCCAAAAAAAGCCATCAGAAAATAAACCAGCCAGGTAAAACGATCTCGGTTAAAACGAGGAGACATAACGATTTTTCCCTTTTTTCTATTGAAGCCATGGGGCATGAACCCCCGATCATCCCCGCAGATATCACAATCAAACGTAGGGTTTTTCATACATAATCAGGTTACTACAGGTATTTTTCAGGATACTTCCCGGATTATTTTAGCACCAGTGTACCCCAGCCACCGAAAATAGTATAATAACAATATCAGACTCGGAAATAAGCAAAAAAAAGGATTCCCATGCTGGAATACGTCAACCTGGATCTCGCGCTGCTCAAAGAGGAATACGATAAGCGTATTGGCCCTCTACAACAGAGAATATACGAATTGGAACATGCCGTTTATGAAGCCAAAGTTCCTGTCATGATCGTCTTTGAAGGTTGGGCTGCCACTGGCAAAGGACGGCTGATCAGTATTCTGGCTGAACGCATGGATCCGCGCGGATTCCGGGTAGTGCCCATCACCCCACCACGCACGATTGAAACCCGTTACCCATGGTTATGGCGTTTTTGGCTGAAGATCCCTGCGCGTGGCCAGATGGTTGCTTATGATACATCCTGGTACAGGCGGGTGCTTACGGACCGTATCAATAAAACTATCGATAAAAAATCATGGGAATCGGCGTATCAAGATATTGCTGAATTTGAGGAGCAGCTTGCCGCCGATGGCGTGGTAATCCTCAAATTTTGGCTCCATATCAGCAAACAGGAGCAGGAAAAACGTATCAAAAAATTGCTCAAAGATAGCCTGACTTCATGGCAGGTCAGCCCGGAAGATTTGCTTGAGCAAAAGAAATACGAAAAATACAGCCAGGCTGTCGAAGATATGCTCTCTCGCACAGATTCTCCACACGCTCAGTGGACCATCGTTGAGACCACGGACCGCTACCATGCACGAGTTAAAGTACTTGAAACCATCATAAAAGCCCTGGAAGCTCGTTTGGGACTGCCTTCCAGCCTGGGCACGAAACGTCGCCGCAAAGCGGATGAATTGCAAGGAGCCGTCAATGCTTGAGCGCCTCGATCTTTCTCTCGCCGCATCGCGCGAAGATTATGACAAAACCATCAAAGAATTACAGGCCGAGCTACACCAACTGGGCTACCAGGTCTATACACAAAAAAGGCCGGTTGTGATCGTATTTGAAGGTTGGGATGCATCCGGCAAGGGTGGCACAATCAAACGATTAACTGAAAAAATTGACCCGCGCGGGTATATCGTCTGGCCGATCGCTGCCCCAGCCGGAGATGACCGCGAACGTCACTACCTGTACCGCTTCTGGCGACGATTGCCCGAGCAGGGCCAGATTGCGATATTTGACCGGTCCTGGTATGGCCGCGTGCTTGTCGAAAGACTGGAAGGCTATTGCAGCGAAACCGACTGGAAGCGCGCCTACAGTGAAATCAACCAGTTTGAACGCCAACTAACCGATTTTGGCACAATCATATTCAAATTCTGGATGCACATCAGCAAGGATGAACAACTGCGCCGCTTCCGTGAGCGGAAGCGTACCAACTATAAATCCTGGAAAATTACAGACGAAGATTGGCGTAACCGTGGCAAGTGGGAAGATTATCAGGTAGCAGCTGAGGAGATGGTTCTAAAGACCAGTACGCCCAATGCCCCCTGGACACTGGTGGAAGCCAATGATAAATACTACTCACGCATAAAAGTCCTACGAACAGTGGTCGACAAGCTTAAACACGCCCTGAAATAAAATAAATTACAGCAGCAAGATTGCCATGCCCCGGGCAACCAGACCGGCAACCAGCGCCACGATCACGGTTAATGCCGTGATCCACAACATTCCTTTCGTGCCCAATTCACGGCGCAGCATAATTAATGTGGCCACACATGGCACGTAAAACATAACAAAAACCGTGAAAGTGTACAACTGCACCGGGGTCATAACTGTGGCAAAGTTCATTGTGCCCAGTGCCTGACCCAGCATCACCAATGATAATTCTTTGCGCAAAATACCAAAGATAAGTGGCACACCCACCGCGGCAGGCAAATCGAGTACCCAGGTTATCGGACGGATTAATAAATTGAAATAGATAGCCAGGTTAAAATAACTTAATATTGCCAGCACGCCACTCCCTGCGATCAGGGTTGGCCAGGCTTCGACCACGAACTCGCGAATGCGGAACCAGGCTTTATTAAACACCGCTTTCAAAGTCGGCGTTCGATACGGGGGCATTTCAAGGATCAACCCAGGCGTATCTTCCGGCAACAGTTTTGTAAGAATTCGACCCGTAACGGCAATTACAAATAGATTAAAAATATACACACCTAAGGCCGCCAGCGGGCCAAGGTAGTACGCTACCAGGCCGAAAACCACTGCCAACCTGGCCGCACATGGGACAAGCGTCGCCAGAGCTGCTGCCATAAACCGGTCCCGTGGCTCTTCAAGGGTTCGCGTTGACATAATCGCCGGCACATTACAACCATACCCCAAGATAAATGGTACGATTGCTTTTCCATGCAGCCCAATTCGGTGCATCAGTGCATCCATCAAAAATGCCACTCGCGGCAAATAGCCTACATCTTCAAGTAAACCCAGGCCGAGTAAAAAGGGAAGCAGGTAAGGCAGAACAATCGCGATACCGGCTGTGACTCCTTGCAAAATACCACTGACAAGCATACCCCAAAATGTTTGCAGCCCAAGCGGCCCAGTCGTAATAACAATCAACCTGTCAAATATCTTTAATAAGGGCGGCTCGATTAATCGGCCAATCCCATAGACTGCCTGAAAAAATGAAAGCAGGACCAATAAAAGTGTTATATAGCCCCAGATCGGATGCAATAAAACATCATCCAGCCGATCGCGCCAGCTCAGGTTGCGAGCGCCCTGTTTGACAAACTCGCCTGCCAAAATTTGCCCCATCTTGTGACGAGCCAGTGGGTTTTCATCAACCGCTGAAAACCGCAAGGCATAATCCTGGCTGCCCCTGAAGACTTCCATTCCAGCCAGAAACAAACCCTTGACCCCACGGCCCTTGCTGGCAATCAACGGAACTACCTTCACGCCCAGTTTTTTCTCCAACCCAGGCCCATCAACCTTCAATCCCATCCGGAGCGCCTCATCCATCATATTCATGGCCAGGATCAACGGTCGCTTTACAGCCAGGAGTTCGATCGTCAACTCCAAAGATTGGGCCAGGTGAGATGCATCGATCACATTTATGATGACATCCACATCGTTGGATGCCAAATAATCCTTTGCAACAGCTTCGGCAGGGTTTGAACCTGTCAAGGTGTAGGTACCAGGCAAGTCCACCAGATCAATAACTTCACCCCTCACACGCACCTTGCTCTCTGTAAACGTCACAGTGGTGCCATGAAAATTGCCAGTCTCGGCCTTATAACCAGCAACCTGGTTAAAGAGAGTGCTTTTTCCACAGTTAGGTCGACCCACCAGTGCAAATCTCATTCGACGATTTCCACTATAATTTTTTGTGCCACACCACGACCCAACGCCAATTCTCGACCACCAACCTCTACCAGCAAGGGACCATCTAATGGGGCCGAACGCAATATCCGCGCCAAATCACCGGGGTACAATCCGTGATGGAGCAGTCGATCTTGAAATTTAACCCCACCCTCGAAACCCATCACCTTTACCCAGATTCCCGCTTCGATATCTAATAAATGCATAGCAATCCTTTCACCGAACCCTGATTTTACCGTAATAGAGATAAAATAGGATTGTTTGATAACTCAATCTACATTCTGAACCGATTTGCCAGCAGACAATATAAAATGTTCCCTGTCAGAGAGCCCCAGCAATAGATCAAAAATGGGTTTGTTGCAAAAATTCCTTTCCTCCTATAAAATTAACAACAACCAACACCTGAACGCCCAGAAAACGAACCCAATTTATTTTTAGCGTTTCATAAAAGCGGAGTTATTGGACGGTACCTTTTACCGGACAAAGACAACACCATGACCTTTGAGATCACACCTTATTCCATCATCAGCGCAACGGGAGCAGTTATGGCCATTTTTGTGGCTGTAACTGCCTGGCAACGACAAGACGTCTCCGGGGGAAAATCATTAACTGCTCTTGCAGTAGCGGCAGCCATCTGGTCAGGTGGAGCAGCCCTTGAATATGCGACAGTCGGAATTCCAGGGCAAATATTTTGGTCAAAGATAGAATACTTCGGTACCGTCAGTTGCCCGGTGCTGCTGTTGACCTTTGCCCTCGAATATAATCATCTTTACAAATGGCTAACCCGCCGAAATCTTACACTCGTCTTCATTGTTCCGTTGATTACCCTGCTCCTGGCATTCACAAACGAATGGCATGGGCTGATCTGGTCCAGTTTTACACCCAGCCCGGCCGGTAGTAATTTGACAATCTTTGGGCACGGAATCGCTTTTTGGATTGGGGCAGTTGGATATTCCTACCTGATCATGCTAATTGGGACGATCCTGCTAATCCGGGGCGCACTTGATTTACCAAAGACCTATCGGCAACAGGTAATCTTAGTCATCACTGCTGCGCTGACACCCTGGGCTGTCAATGGCATCTATCTAGCGGGTCTCAGTCCGGCCCCCGGTCTCGAGCTAACTCCCCTGGTTGTTGTTATCACAAGCGCAATATTTGCCTGGGCTCTCTTCCAGTTCCATCTACTGGATCTTGTGCCGATCGCACGCCATACATTAATCGAAACAATGAAAGATGGAATGCTGGTACTTGATCAACAAAATCGAGTCGTTGATAAAAACCCAGCAGCCACAAATCTGCTTGGGCCAAAAACTATTATAGATATTGGCAGCTATATCGGAGACAGCTTCTCCAATTGGCCCGAACTGAGGAAACTGTTTTCGCAAAACAATCCCGAATTACCATCCGAAAAAACCGTTGAAGATACCAAAGGGCGTTTCCTGGAAATTAATTTCTCACCTGTCCACGATCGAAAGGGACGTTTTTCAGGTCAATTCGTCGTTTTTCGCGATATTACCGAAAAACGACGAATCCAGGATGAAATCCAGGATGCAAATAAAAGCTTACGTTTTCAGCTGGCCGAAATTGAAACCCTTCAGGCTCATTTGCGAGAACGTGCCATCCGTGATTCTTTGACCGGACTATTTAACCGCCGGTATCTGGACGAAACCTTTGAACGCGAGCTATCCCGGGCCAAACGGGACGATTATGAAATCAGTGTACTGATGATCGATATCGACCATTTTAAACACCTGAACGATACCTACGGTCACAAAGCTGGTGATCAGGTGTTGAAAGCATTGGGCGATTTTCTTTTGGAGGGCGTTCGCCAGGGTGATATTGTTTGCCGGTACGGTGGCGAAGAATTTATTATCATCATGCCAGATGTGCATATCAAAGATGCCCAGGCTCGGGCAGCCTCAATTTGCAATAACTTCTGCATTCTGCCAGTCAAATATGAAGGTCAAGTACTTCATTCGACCATTTCTATTGGGGTGGCCATCTTCCCCCAAAACGGTGACACACCGGATGAAATCATCCGCGCCGCCGATTCTGCCATGTACGCCGCCAAACTAGCCGGGCGCAACACGGTATGTGTCAAATAATGATTATGGATCGCAGAACTTCAGCATAATATCACCAGCCCAAAGACCAAAAAACAAGAATTACCATTATTCATTCGTACTATTTCACACAATAGGTGTAGAATTTCGGTTGAAAAAAAGGAGACCCAAGTTGAAAAAAATAATTGTCTTTATACTTATCGGCGGATTGGTCCTGTTCGGCCTGATCCAACTCATTCCGGTCGATCGCACAAACCCGGCAGTTACAAAAGAACCGAATTGGAGCAGCCCAGAAGCACGCGCCCTTGTCAAAGATAACTGCTTTCAATGTCACAGTAATGAAACCGAATGGCCCTGGTACAGCTACATTGCCCCGGCCTCTTGGTTAATTAAATATGACGTGGCGAAAGGCCGTTCAATATTTAATTACTCGGAATGGGACCAGAATCCCGGCAACCTGAATGAAATGGTTGAAAACATAGACCGCGGCCGCATGCCGCCCCTGCAATACACTATTTTCCACCCTACTTCCAAAATGAATGCGCAACAAAAGCAGGCCCTGATCGATGCGCTCACAACAACGCTAAAATAAGCTAACCAATAATAAAAAACACTCCCAGGTGATCATGCCTGGGAGTGTTTTTTATGAACCATCGCCTTTGACTAACCGGAGGATCTCAGGCAGAAGCGCCAAATTGCATGCCAGCGCTTCCTGATACAAATGACCATCACGACCATCCCAGCTGCCGAAGTAGCCACCAGCCTCCTTCAAGATAACAGGAAATGGACCACAGTCCCAGATAGCCATGATTGGATCAAGCATCGCCTCAGCACGTCCGGTAGCCACCGCCAGGTAACCGTATGCGTCGCTCCAACCTCGTGCAGCATAGGCACACGCATTAACACGCTCCCAGGCTTCTGCACGCCCATGTTTACTCATATTACGGGTATTCGTAAAACACACCCAGGCTCTTGCCATGGATGAAACATCCGAAACATGCGCGCGCCGGCCATTCCACCAGGCACCGCCACCTTCAGAAGCGCACAACATTTCATCGGTGCCGGGGTAGTAAGCTGCCCCCACTTTCACAACCCCATCAATTTCCAAGCCAATCAAGACAGCATACAGTGGAATTCCGCGCATAAAAGATTTCGTGCCATCAATCGGATCGATGATCCAACGCATTGAGCTGCCTTTGGAACCTGTCTCGCCGTATTCTTCACCGAGGATAGCATGGGTTGGGAAGTTCTTTTCCAACTCACCCCGGATAAATATCTCAGCGGCACGATCAGCGGCCGTTACAGGCGTATCATCTGCCTTATAGTCCGGTCGAACTCCAGCATTAAAATATCCCAAAGTAATTCGCCCGGCGCGATAAGCAATGTCAGATATAAAATCCAGATAAGGGAGGAGATCCATGGCTAACCTTTTAGAAAAACTGGGATTTTATTGCCTGAGTGCAACGGTTTCCAGGCAGGTGGGAAAATTCAGACAGCCATAGTATTTTTGGCCTTTTACCGGGCCATTTTTATCAAAGCGCAGCACCATCGTACTCCCACAACGAGGACAAAGTGGGGAGAAATCTGCTCTGTCTGGGGTGGTATCATACGAGTTTATTAATGCGTCGCGGAATCGCTCGGCCAACAGCTTGATGTCATAAGGCGGGCGGGCTGTAACATGGATCAAGGGCACTCCGGTTGATGCAAATAAGCCATCCAGAAAATGGTCCACAGGCCGGTGATCGGTTTGTTTGGGATAATCCAATTCAATTGCCAGTGCCGGTTTCAGACCTTCAGGCCACAGCAATAAAAAATCGACATTTCTACGCAACAGTTTAGACCCAAATTGCACGTTCTCATTTGGGCGTGCTACAAAAAAAAGGTCAGTCAAGGCCACTTTTGGGCAAACGAAATACTGCCCTTTCACCAGTCCAGTAAGAACATGAAAAAAAGCCGATTCTGCCGGTGAAAGATAATCCTGACGCATACGGTAGGGAAATTCTGGATTTTTGTCTGACATTATTTAATTGTAATAGATAATTGTTATTTTCTAGAGGTTTGCGATCAATTTCTCCAGAAGTACTTCCTCGGCATCCAGAGAATCCAGCTCGCCGTCCAACCAGCCGTTGCGCAAAGCATCCAGAATATCCTGGAAGTAAGGACCAGATACCAGCCCACGCGCTTTTAGTGTATGCCCAGTCGTCCGGGGATGAATATTCCGCCACTGGAGCGCATAAGTTTCAAGGGCTTTCTCACGGGTCACCAGATAGACTACATAAATAGCCAGGAGCGGGACACCATCCAAGCGGGCTACCCACAGAGATGGCTGGCTGCCTTTCAAGGCTGGCAAGTCAAGAAGAAGTGCAGAACCACCCTGGATTACTTTATAGCATGCCATGGAGAAACACAACCCCTCTTGAATCTGCTGAATGACACTTGTGGGTTGATCAAGCAACCACAAGCTGTATGCAAATGTCTCAAAGAGCGAATGAGCTGAATTGGTCGGTGGCAGTCCCCATTCAAGCGGAAATGGAATACCCAGGCAAGAATCCAGCCTCTGATAAATCTCGCTATTCCAGGGCAGACGATCTGAAATTGCCTGAATCAGCCCAAGCTCATCCAGGCGCGCTAAAATCGAGGTAGCTTTTTTTTCTTCCAAAATTAAATCCAACTCATGCCGCAAACGTTCAGGTGAAAGACGCCCCAGCAGAGGTCGGGCATCTTCCATCAGCTGCAGAGTACGTGGTTCGATCTTGAAACCGTAGCGCTGCTCATACCTGACTGCTCGCAGCATGCGCGTTGGATCATCAATAAATGAAAGGGAGTGTAACACTCGCACCAGATGGCGCTCAAGATCAGGCAAGCCGCCGTAATAATCGTGCAATTCGCCAAAATGGCGTCCATCCAGGCGCAGCGCCAGGGTGTTGATCGTGAAGTCACGACGATGCAGATCCAGTTTGATGCTGCCGTGTTCTACGGTCGGCAAGGCACTGGGATGTTCATAAAACTCCTGCCGCGCCGAGATCAAATCAAGGAAGTCAGGTAAAAGCGGGTTCGCCATTTGGCTGCCTGCCAGATACCACCTGGCAGTCCCAAACCTTGCGTGGCTGGTTAGTTTACCGCCGTATTTGGCGACCAAACTTTTACCAAGTAAGATCGCATCCCCCTCAACTACCATATCAAGATCTGCGCTGGGGTGATTCAAAAATAAATCACGCACAAAACCTCCAACGATATAGACAGGCAAATGGCCGCTGGACGCTTGATCTGCTACGGTCTGGATCAAAGCCATTTTTTCAGGAGCCAACATTTTCTGAAGCATGGCAGATATTGAATGGTATTTTGCAGTATTCGGATGGCGGCGTGATAGCATTTTGAGCACGTCGGTACGCGTAACGATGCCAACCAATAGGTGAGATTCAGGCTCTATAACCGGAATCTGACCCCAACCGCTATCCGTCATGACTGCCTGTAAACGTTGGAGTGAATCACCTGGATGAACTGAGATCGAGCCAGCATCCATCAAACTGGCTGCATTCACGTTAAGCCGGTGGCCGGTGGCCCGATCCACCGCGCGCCGCGTCAACAGTCCGACAATTTTTCCATCACTGACTACTGGAAACCCTTCGTACCCATAGCGAGCCATCAGTTTTGCGGCTTCTTGCACAGATGTTTCAGGAGCAATCACACGTGGGCGTTTTGACATGAGTTGTGCAACGCTGACCGCTGGGCGCACAAAACGTGGCAAAATAGCAATTAATTCTTCCCGAACATCCTGAAGCAGCTGCTGTTGACCAGTTTCTCGTTTTATGAGGGCAGCCGCCGCACGGTTGTGCCCGCCGCCTCCAAATTGAGCCGAAATGGCCGCAACGTCAATCTGGTCAGTCCCCGAACGAGCCACGAACCGAACACCTTCGGGTGAATGGACTAACACGAATAGCGCGTCCGGATCGAAAAGATCACGCAATTTATGCGCCAGTGTGGATATTTCTTCGGTAGGATTGCTGGTCTCACCACAAGCCAGCATAACCTGATGCCCGAAAATATCAAGCGTCTCAATATTAGCCAGAAGGTGATCATAAATATCCCGTTGGTCAATACTCAACGGAGGATTTAGAAAATCTGTAACACTACGCAGCTCGGCACCCTGCTCTAACAACCAACCCACAGCGTGCACGTCCCGCGCGGTAGTGTGCGAATAAGTCAGGGTGCCCGTATCTTCGTAGATCCCCAAAAGCATCAGGGTCGCCTGGATGGGAGTAAGCACCACACCACGTTCCTGAAACATCTCCACAAAATATGTTGCGGTTGCGCCCAGATCAAAACTGACCACTTCCCAATCCATGGGCACCGCCGTCTTGCCTTTAGGATTTTTCTGTGCTGTTCGCTGAGGATGGTGGTCATAGACACGGATTTTTGTATCCTTGCTCATACCCTTAAGGGTGATCAGGGACTGGGTATCCACCAGGGTCACAGATTCGACCGGGCCTTGCGGCAAATCACGCGGATCGATGAAGGCAAATTCCAACCCATAAAGCGTGATGAATGCACGCACATTTCGGTTCATCCGGCGCGGCAAAATAGGCAGCGCTCCTTCAATCAGCGCGCCAGCATATAGAGCAGCCATGGCATCAAAATCGGCCTGTTCATGCGTAAGTACGAGATGCATACAAACATTATAGCAAAGAAAGATTGTAGTATAATATTTTCATGTTACTCATCCCGTCTCCGGCCTTCGTTCATAAACCATCCCAGTCTGGATAGATTCATTTCGTCACGATTTGCCAAGCGAATCGAAATGGCGGCTCCCAGACCTGGCGAGCCGTTTTTTATTTATGCTTTTGAATGAACAATTTTGATCTCAACCAGGCAGTAGCAGAGCAAGGACCTGAAACATGGATATCCGTGAACTGACCCAGGCAATGGATGCCTTCGTAACTTCCAAAGGGTGGTACGAACCGACCACCAAACGGCCGCAAACGCCCCGCAATCTTGCAATTTCGCTTTCGCTGGAAGCCGCAGAAATCCTGGAGCATTTTCAATGGCGCGAAGCGCCGGCAGAAAAGAATGAATTAGCAGGCGAATTGGCAGATGTGGCCTTGTATTTGCTGCAGCTTGCATCAGTCTCAGGAATAGATCTGGAAGATGCAATTATCAATAAACTCAAGATTAATGCAACTCGTGAATGGGATAAAGCATGAATGTGACAGTCTTTGGAGGATCACAACCCAGACCAGGCTCTGTGGCATACGTGGAAGCCTACGCTCTGGGCCAGCTCCTGGCAACAACCGGACACACCGTTCTAACTGGTGGCTACATCGGAACGATGGAAGCCGTTTCGCGAGGCGCAAACGAAGCCGGTGGTCATGTCATTGGCGTAACCTGCCTGGAGATTGAACGCTGGCGCGGTAGCGGTGCAAATGCATGGGTCAAAGAAGAACGTAAATTTGAAACCCTGCGCCAACGCCTGGATGGTCTCATCGACGGTTGCGAGGCCGCCATTGCCCTGCCCGGCGGACCTGGCACCCTGACCGAGATCGCACTCATGTGGAATCTGATGATTGTGGATGCCATCCACCGGAGGCCGCTCATCCTGGTCGGGCATGGCTGGCAAGCCATGTTTGATCAGGCTTACTCAGAATTGGATGATTACTTTGTGGCGAACCACCGTAATTTGATTCAATTCTCCCCCAATATTCAATCAGCAGCCCGGCTGCTCAATCACAATTCCTAATCCAACTTATTCACTCGTGAGGCAAAAATGTCAGAAGAACAACTTACTCCCCGCTCTGAAAATTTTTCAGACTGGTACAACGAGCTTGTACTAAAAGCAGAGATGGCTGATTACTCCCCCGTCCGTGGCTGCATGGTCGTACGTCCTTATGGTTGGACCCTCTGGGAGAACATGCAGGCCGCACTTGACCGTCGATTCAAGGAAACCGGGCATGTCAACGCAGCCTTTCCCTTGCTGATCCCCAAATCCTTCTTTGAAAAAGAGAAGGAACATGTCGAGGGCTTTGCTCCCGAACTAGCCGTAGTAACTATCGGCGGCGGTGAAGAGCTTGAAGAACCCCTGGTTGTCCGCCCAACTTCTGAAACCATCATCGGTTACATGTACAGCAAGTGGGTAAAATCCTGGCGAGACTTGCCCATATTGATCAACCAATGGGGCAGCGTAGTACGATGGGAGTTACGCACCAAACTCTTCCTGCGAACCACCGAATTCTACTGGCAGGAAGGTCACACAGCACATGCCACCGAAGAAGAGGCCCGCGAAGAGACCCTGCGCATGCTGGACGTTTATGCCGATTTTGCGATCAACGAGGCAGCTATTCCTGTCATCAAAGGCGTCAAATCTGAGACCGAAAAGTTTGCCGGGGCAATTATGTCAACTACCATCGAAGCCATGATGGGCGACACCAAGTCCTTACAATCGGGCACATCGCATTTCCTCGGCCAAAACTTTGCCAAAGCCTTCAACATTCAATATACCGATAAAAATAATGAGTTGCAGTACGCCTGGACAACTTCCTGGGGACTCTCCACACGCATGGTTGGTGCCATCATCATGACCCATGGCGATGACAAAGGCCTGATACTACCTCCCCGCCTGGCACCTATTCAGGTTGTCATCGTGCCCATTTACCGCAACGATGCCGAGAAAGGTGTCGTCATGGAAACCGCTGACCGAATCTTTGCGGAGTTAAAAACTGCTGGCATTCGCCTCAAGATGGATGACCGCGAGGAAGTCACACCTGGATTCAAGTACAACGATTGGGAAATGCGTGGTGTTCCAGTGCGTATGGAAATCGGCCCTAAAGATATAGAGAAGGGTTCCGTCGCCTTGGCCCGCCGCGACCGGCCCGGCAGGGAAGGCAAATCATTCGTCCCCCAGGCTAACCTTTCAGCGACGGTAGCCGACTTGCTAACCGAAATCCAGGCAGCCATGCTCGCCAAGGCGACAGCCTTCCGAGACAGCCACATCCATGATCCCAAAGACATGGCCGAATTGACACTCATTGTCCAGAACGGCTGGGCTTATTCCTGGTGGTGCGAAAGTAAAAGCTGCGAAACCAAGGTCAAAGAGGCCACCAAAGCCTCCACCCGCTGCATGCCCGTTGACCAACCAGAAGGCAGCGGAAACTGTATCGTTTGTGGACAGCCTGCCAAACGCAAGGTTATTTTCGGCAAATCCTATTAATTTCTTGCGTCGCTTCGTCTGGCAATTGTTCGCTCATTGTCCTCTCAATGAAATTTCGACAGGATTGCCTGGTCTCGTCAGATGCCTGCCATAGATATCGCACGTCTAAAAACCCAATCAGCTGTGCTGGTCGAAAAATTCGACCAGCCAGCTGTGTTTATCAAAGAATTGCACCAGATCCTGGATAATTACGCCGATCGGACCGTGCGGCTGGGTGTTGTGGCATCCTATGTATCGGTATTGCCAGCCTACCGTGTGCCTCAGGCTGTGCTGCGCCAGATTGAGATGGAACTCGGCCCACTGGCAGCCACCTTTCCAGAACAAGCCATGGCAATGACCGACGCCCTATGGAAAGATGGCTATTTCGAAAGTCGCATGTTAGCCGCTACAATTCTCGGCCGCATCGATCCGGAAACGCCACTATTGCTTGAACGCATCACTGCCTGGGTTACCCGAACCCGTGATGAGCAGCTGCGCCTGTCTCTTCTCAGAACAAGCCTGGCGCGCATCCGCAAGGAAGCGCCCGCCAAATTCTTACAACTGATGCGCAGCTGGCTGGACCCGTCGGTTTCCAAAATGTGGGCAAATGCTATCCACGCAATCATTCCACTCCTGGAAGACCCAGGCTTTCAAAACCTGCCACCTGTATATAATCTATTAAGTCCGGTCATTAAAAGTATTCCATCCATCATGCAAAATGACCTTGCAGATCTGGTCAACGCACTTTACGCCGCGTCACCGGTTGAAACAACCTACTTTTTACGTCAGGTGATCACCGGAGCCAGTTCTCCGCAAATAACCGTCACCATCCGGCGCATCCTGCCGCAGCTCCCCGCGAGCTTGCGTCCGATAGTTCTCGACATCGTCCGCCAGAAATCTTCCAACCCCTAATTTTCTGGTATAATGAATTCCCTGTGACTGGTCCTGCGCGTGGTTTCGGCTGCACGTATGGAGACCGCACTATCCAGAACGAAAGGAGAAGCTACGTCATGCCTTTACAAAAAGAAAAGAAAACCCAGGTGATTACTGATTTTCACCGACACGATACTGACACCGGTTCACCGGATGTACAGATCGCTATTATGACCGAGCGCATCAAGCAACTCACCGAACACTTGCGCGCTAACAAGCACGATGAGTCGTGCCGCCGTGGTCTGCTAATGCTGGTTGGACAGCGCCGCCGTACTCTAGCGTACTTACGCAAGACAGAATACGCCCGCTACCTGGCAATCACAGAACGCTTAAACCTGCGCCACAAATAACCCAGAAATGTTTTGCAGGGGCGACCCCAACACTGGGGTCGCCCCTATCTTATTCAATGGTCGGTGTAACTCTTTTCAGAGAACACCCTTAACAACTATTCCGCACCTGTCGTCAGGAATTGAAAGATGTTTACAACTCCGCAAAAGTGCCAGTTCCAGCACTCTCGGGTTGTCACCATCCTTCAGTCCCTGATCAGGTGGGAAAAATATCGCGATGCGGGAAATTCTCTCGCTGCGCAGGAGACAATTTATGAAACCAGAAACAAAACGCTATTCAGCCACTGTTGGTACACGTACAGTTACATTTGAAACCGGCAAACTAGCCCACCAGGCAGGTGGCGCTGTCACAATCGCCCTCGGCGAGTCGATCGTTTTTGCAGCAGCCACCATGGGCGGCGTTCGAGATGGAATTGATTTTTTCCCACTCTCCGTAGAATATGAAGAAAGACTTTATGCTGGCGGTAAAATTCCCGGATCGTTCTTCCGCCGCGAAGGACGCCCATCCACTGATGCCATCCTGACTGCACGGCTTACCGATCGACCGCTGCGCCCTCTGTTTGCTCACGGCATGCGTAATGAAGTTCAGGTCATGATGTTTTCACTCTCGGCCGACGGAATCAACCCACTGGATGTCCTGGCCATTAATGCCGCTTCCGCCGCTGTGATGATTTCAGATATCCCTTGGGGTGGTCCGGTTGGCGCAGTGCGTATTGGTCGTGTTAATGGTGAGTTTGTTATCAACCCCACTTTTGACGAAATTGAAAAATCCGATCTCGATTTACGCCTGGCCGGGACTCGCGATGCCATTCTGATGGTCGAATGCGGAGCAGATGAGATCCCCGAAGACGTCATGGTAGCCGCCCTAAATTTGGGGCACAAATCCATTCAGCCAATCATCGATTTACAACTCCAGATGCAAGCTGAAGTTGGCAAGCCCAAACGCGAAGCCAGCTTCTCGAATGCCGCAGATGAAATCAACAAACAGGTATTCGCACGCGTTAGCGGCCCGATGAACGAATTGCTTGACAAACCGCTCTCCAAAATCGAATTTTACAGTGGCATGGAAGCACTCCAGACAGAAGTTGTCGCAGAAATTTGCACGGTCCCCGCAAATGCCAATTCCGCGGATTACCCATCTGTTAAAGATGTCAAATCTGCCTTTGCAGATGCCGAAGGCACTGTCGTACGCGAACGCATCCTGAGCATGGGCAAACGCCCTGATGGACGTACCCCCACCGAAATCCGCCCAATTTGGTGCGAAGTCGAAATTTCACCCCGCGCACACGGATCGGGCCTCTTCACCCGCGGCGAGACCCAGGTCTTAACCATGGCTACACTCGGAACTCTTGGTGAAGCTCAAGAACTTGATAACCTCAGCCCGGTAGATTCAAAACGTTACATGCATCACTACAATTTCCCGCCTTACTCCACAGGCGAAGTCAAACCCCTGCGCGGACAATCCCGCCGCGAAACTGGGCACGGTGCGCTGGCCGAACGCGCGCTCGAACCTGTTATCCCCAACCAAGAGACTTTCCCATACACTCTGAGACTGGTCTCCGAAGTATTGGCCTCGAATGGCTCATCATCAATGGCCTCTGTCTGTGGCTCCACCCTGGCCTTAATGGATGCCGGCGTGCCGATCAAATCACCCGTAGCAGGTGTTGCCATGGGCCTTGTTACTGATGCCACTGGCCGTTACAAGATCCTGACGGATATTCAGGGTACAGAAGACCATCTCGGCGATATGGATTTCAAAGTTGCCGGAACAAAAAATGGGATCACTGCCCTGCAGATGGATATCAAAATCAGCGGCTTGAGCACAGAAATGATGGAAGAAGCACTGGGGCAGGCTCATGAAGCTCGCCTATTCATTCTGGACAAGATGTTGGAAGTAATCGCTGAACCACGTTCCAGCTTGAAACCACACGCTCCTCGCATTATCACCGTCAAAATCCCGGTGGATAAGATTGGCGCGCTGATCGGACCTGGCGGTAAAAATATCCGGGCATTGCAAGAAGAGACCAAGGTTAAGATTGATGTTCAGGAAGACGGAACTGTCTACATTGCATCTATCGATGGCATAGGCGCAGAAATTGCCCGCCAGCGTGTGGAAGCATTAGGCGAGACCGCCGAACTCGGACGCATCTATACTGGCAAAGTTGTACGCATTGCTGACTTCGGCGCCTTCGTCGAAATTGTGCCCGGCATGGATGGTCTGGTTCACATCTCACAGCTCGATAGCGAACGCGTAAATAAAGTCGAAGACATTGTCAACATGGGCGATGAGATCACCGTCATGGTTACAGGGATTGACCCCGCTGGCAAGATTCGGCTTTCACGTCAGGCTGTGCTCGAAGGTTGGACACTCCAAGAAGCGCAAGAACGCGACGCCAAAAAAAGCGGACCTCGCCCTGGCGGTGACCGTGGTGGTCGTCCCAGCGGAGATCGCGGCGGACGCCCAGGTGGCGATCGCGGTGGACGCGGTGGCGGCGGTAATGATCGCCGGCGCTAATTCAACCGAAGGAAATTAACTACGAGCATAAGGGCGGGTCTCGGACCCGCCTTTATGTTGTCTACAGGTAAAACTGCACCATGGTCAACCGTACCCGCAGCCTTTTCATTAAGTACCCACCTCAATTCTGGTTAATGTTATCCGGCATCTTCATCAGCACAGCTGGTGCAGGAATGATCGGACCATTCTTGATGATCTATGCCAGCGAAAAACTTGGGCTGCCCATCAGCACGGTTGTAACACTCATCACGATCAATGCCGGCACAGGGCTATTTTCATCTTTTATTGCCGGAACCCTGGCCGACAAAGTTGGCCGTAAAATCGTGATGGTCGTCAGCCTGGCTGCGAATGGGCTGATTTTCCTTTTCATGATGCAAGCCAATACCTACGCAGGCTTTGCTTTCCTAATGTTTCTGACTGGCTTGGTAAACCCACTGTACCAGGTGGGCGCAGATGCCATGTTGGCTGATCTCATTCCCCAAGAAAAACGAAATGATGCTTATGCCATTAACCGCATTATGAATAATGCCGGGTTTGCGATCGGCCCTGCCATCGGCGGTTTTATTGCTTCGGTCTCATATAATTATGCTTTTATCGGGGCAGCAGCTGGTATGCTCACATATAGCCTGCTCTTAATATTCTTCGCGCACGAAACTCTGGATAAATCCGCGTACACTACCCTGGCAAAAAAGCCCGACGGTGGCTACGCGCAGGTTTTTAAGGACCGCAATTACCTTGCATTTGTGTTAACCCTTGGTGGCGGCTTAATCGCCCCTGGCATGCTTTGGGTTCTCTTGGCAGTTTACGCCAAGACAAATTTCGGCATGCCCGAGAATCAATTTGGATGGATTCCAACAACCAACGCTGTCATGTGCGTTTTTGTCCAATATTTTATCAGCCAAATTACACGCCGATATAGACCTTTACCGGTTGCCGCGGTTGGTATGTTTATTTATGCGCTCGGAGTTGGCAGTGTGGCCTTGATGAGCAACTTCTGGGGGTTCTGGCTATCCATGGTAATCATGACCTTCGGCGAATTGACTCTAGTACCAACAGCAAGCACCTACGTTGCTAATATTTCGCCTGCTAATTTGCGTGGAAGATACATGAGTGTTTACTGGTTGGCCTGGGGTATTTCGAGAAGCGGCGCACCAATGATCGGCGGTTGGCTGAACGATAACATCTCGCCACGCGCCATTTGGGCCGGAGGGCTCGTAATTGGGCTTTGCAGCACCATCGGCCTTTTGCTGATATCACGTCAACAACAAAGGGTTACAACAAGCGCATGATAACCCCAAACTTGAATTTTTTCAGCAAACTTCGAAACACATACCATCATTATCCACGCCAGTTCTGGCTGGTTGCTGCTGGCGTTCTGTTGAGCTCTGCAGGATCAAGTCTCATCTGGCCCTTCCAGCTAATATATATCAGTAAAACTTTAACCCTGCCAATTTCATCAGTGGCCACCTTGATCTCCATAAGTTCGCTCACCGGGCTGCTGGCATCCTTTGTCGGGGGAGCAATCGCGGACCGTTTCGGACGCAAATTAATCATGTTCATCGCCCAGGTATCTCACGGCCTGGCCTATATCATGATGAGCCGGGCCAACACTTACGTCGGTTTTATTATCCCGATGACCATCATGGGGATCGCCATGCCCTTTTATTCGATCGGCTCCGATGCCATGATGGCAGACATCATCCCTTCCGAAAAACGCACAAGCGCCTTTGCCATTCTGAGAATGATCAACAACGCAGGCATCGCGATCGGCCCAGCGATAGGCGGCCTGATCGTTGCCAGTTCATACACAACTGCATTTTATCTGGCAGCGGGTGGCATGCTTTCTTACAGCCTGCTTTTGATCACATCTGTACGCGAAACACTGCAGAAAAAAGTAATTCCCGCTATTGCCCAGAAAAAAGAAATGTTGGGCGGATATGGACGCGTGCTGAGTGATGGTGGTTTTGTAGCCTTTGTCTCCGCCATTACAGTAGGCATGATCGCGCCGCTCATGATGTGGATCCTGCTGGCAGTCTACATCAACAAATATTATGGCATTCCTGAATATCTTTACAGCTGGATGCCGATCACAAATGCCATGATGTGCGTTTTTGTACAATACCCCGTTACAATGTTTACCCGTAAAATGCGCGCAAAAACTGCCATCACCCTGGGCATGTTTGTTTATGCAATTGGAGTTGGCAGCGTAGCCGTTATGACTGGTTTCTGGGGCTTCTGGCTCAGCATGGTCATCATGTCGATGGGAGAATTAATCCTGGTACCCACTGGCAGCAAGTATGTGGCCGATATTGCCCCTGAAGACCTGCGAGGACGTTACATGAGCATCTACTGGCTGACTTGGGGCGTTTCACGTACAGTCGCACCCATGGTTGGCGGCTACTTGCACGATGCCATCGCTCCTCAAGCCATCTGGTGGGGTGGCCTTGCGATCGGTTTAGTCAGCACCTTAGGCTTGTTCCTGCTCTCGCGCCGTCCAGAAAATTTTGCGCAAACAGCGCCTTTGGAACAATGAAATGATAATGCGCTTGCTTTTAACAACGAAAGGGATCGAAGCATGAAACGTTTTATTGCATTTTTGCGTGCCATAAACATCAGCGGTCACAACCTGCAAATGGAGCTGTTGCGCCAATTATTTCAAGACCTCGGGTATGCCAAAGTGGAAACATTCATCGCCAGTGGCAATGTCATCTTTGAAACCCCAATCGAAGATACACTTGGATTGGAACAGAGTATTCGAACAAAACTACGCGATGGACTGGGCTACGACGTGGCTGTTTTTATCCGTACAGACGTGGAAGTCGCCGCCATCGCAGCCTACCAACCCTTTTCTCAAGCTAAAATGGATGCGGCAGTTGCTTTCAACGTCGCTTTTTTAAGCGTTTCACCTGACGAACAGTCAAATTTGAAACTGATGGCATTAATATCCAGTATTGATGACTTCCATATATACAAACGTGAGATATACTGGATATGCAGGAAAAAACAAAGTGAATCCAGCTTTTCCAATGCCGTACTTGAAAAGACCATCGGCATGCAAACAAGCCTGCGTGGAATCAATACCATCAAAAAACTTTCCGCGAAATACCCAGCCTCCTGAGCAGCAACCGAACATCGCCATAACTACCAAATCAATAATATTGCAGCTTAGAATATGAGAAGTTTTTTGGAAGTAAAATTATTAGTTGGTTGATACTCTAACATGAGTGGAAGGAGAAATTTTGAACAAACCTTTGAATACGAATGAACTTGAGCACCTGCAAAACTTTGTAGGCTATGGACGTCTGGACGCTGATATTTGGTTTCTCGGTTTTGAAGAAACCAGCGGGGAAGCAGATAAACTCCGCAATCGGTTAAAGTTTCATCAAGTGGAAGATTGTGCCGAGGCACAAAATACCCTCGATATCTCGCAAGCCCAATTCGGAGAAGAAAATCTTCAGGGTGCCTGGGCTGGTATTTGTGAGATCATGCTCAAACTGGAAGGAATAAATCCTTCCCAGGAAGATATTCAAAAATACCGAGCTGACCATCTTGCACGCAATGATGGCGCGACCCTACTTTGCGAAATGATGCCAATCCCCATGCCTACGACTGCAGATTGGCCATACGAAGGCACAATCACCCAATACGAATCGCGGGAAGCATATTACGCGGAAGTCAAACCGCTCAGAATTGATTTATTGGGAGCTTTGATCAATCAGCACCTCCCCAAAATGATCATCGGATATGGTCAAGCTAACTGGTCAGACTACCAGGAACTATTTCACGATATTAGTTTATCCCCCAGTGGACAGTTTCTTTTAGGCTGGAATGCTAATACCGTGGTAATCCTGTGCGACCATTTTTCAATGGATACCATAAACGGCAAATATGACGATCTTGTTGCCTTGATCCTTGAACATAGCCTGAGCATCGAAACTGCCAAACCTGTCGGCCCAATTCCGCTTTCAAAAGCCGAACTCGCCAGGCAAAAGAAAGAAGCAGCCAAAAGAGCTTCGGCAGCAAAACGCAAACCATCGGCCCAACACAACCCATCCGATCCATACTGTGTTTGTGCATATTGCCTGGGCTACGAGAGCAATTGATCCAGCCAGTTTCCTAAACCGAAAACCTTATTCAAACAAATAACCATCCAGGTTTATTCTCACCAAGAGAATTTGCCATGTATGGTTATTTTTAATATCCCAACAACGCTTCCAAACGCGCCTTTACTGCTGGCCACTCACCATCGATGATGCTGAAATATACTGAATGACGGAAAACACCTCCATCCAGAACCATATGGTTTCTAAGCACACCTTCACGAACCGCCCCAATTCGTTCAATAGCCTTCAAAGAGCGCTCATTACGCTCATCCGCCTTAAATTGGACACGGATGCAGCCAAGCGTCTCAAAAGCATGCTTCAGAAGCAAATACTTCGATTCTGTATTGACCATCGTTCTTTGAAACTTTGTTCCAAACCAGGTGCCGCCTATTTCCAGACCATGATGACTCGGCCGGATGTCCAGATAACGGGTCGCACCAGTCAGACTGCCTGATCCAAGATGTCTGACAGCAAACGGCAGGTCGGTGCCGGCAGCTTTCCTTGCTAAAATATCCAGCACCCAAGCCGTCATTTTCTCTTCGCTGGTCACATCTCCATAAAGCATATAATGCCAAATTTGTGGGTCGTTACCAACCAGGCTCAACCCGGGGATATGTGTCTCACTGAGAGGCTCCATGCGTACATATTTCCCCGCCAACACAACTGGTTCAACTATCAACATGCGCTGCTCCCATCGGAAAAATATCTTTGATCTTCTGGGCTCGAAAATCAAATATGCCCTTCAATCTGGCACCAATCCAGATTGCATTCAACAGATCACCCAGGAGGCCAAAACCAATTACATAGCTGACATTGTCAATCATCCGCGTACCACCAGCGACTGACTCAAATCTATGCTCATGGTACCAATAACGATACGGGCCAATTCGCTGCTCATCGACAAAATATTCTGGTTCACGCACGTGCGCAATTTCCGTAAGCCACAAAGAACGTAAGCCGGGTACAAATTCAACCTGGTATTGAATATTCTGACCCGCATACATTTGTTCGAGTGGATTGGTGATAATGACAAACTTCATATCTGGAGGCGTCATTTCATTTAGATTACGAGGATCGCAAAAATACTGCCAGACAAGTTCACGCGGCGCCGGGATAATCTGTTCCCTGTGTAAGATGTGGACGCTCATGGCTGGACCTGGGTGGGAAGATATGGCATGTTTGGCCCTGCCACCCCGAGGGAATCTGCCAATGCTGCACGCATAGCGATACGATCGTCCCATGCATATTCGATCGTTCCAAAACACATCGACTGTTCATGACCTTTCCCACATGAAATCACCACATCGCCGGGTCGAGCCATCTTCAAAGCCAATTTTATTGCCTCGCCGCGATCCTTCACCCGCCAAAAAGACTGCTGCTCCACCCCACCCTGATCTCGTGCTCCCCTGGCCATTTCTTCCAGGATTTCATCCAAAGACTCAGTCCGTGGATCTTCGGCGGTAAATATACTGATGTCTGCCAATTCGGTGGAAACCTCAGCCATCATACGGCGCTTTTCCTTGTCGCGCAAACCTGCAGACCCAAATACCGCGATCAAACGTCCATTGTTTTGCAGGTGCTCTGGAATGGGTTTTGCGAGCATCTGCCGGGCGGTCTCCAATGCGACCTTGAGTGCATTTGGCGTATGTGCAAAATCGACAATTGCGCTAAAATTTTGGCCCAGAGTAATCTTCTCCATCCGACCAGGTACCCCTGCTAAATTTGCGATACCCCGGATAACAGCCTGCGGCTCAATCTTTAAACCGACCACCGCAGCAGTAATGGCAGCCAGGCAATTTAATACATTAAAATCCCCATATAAGCCCGAGACAATCTCAAAACGAAATCCACTTCCACAAACCGTGAAACAGTTACCTTCACGCGTACGATTGATATCCTCTGCCCAAACATCGGCAGATGAAGTCAATCCATAACTAGCGGTCCAACCTCGGGTTACTCCCATTAAATATTGATACGACGAATCATCATGATTGAGCACAGCCAGTCCGATATTTCCGTTTATTTTCGGGAGAGTATCCGCCAGCCCTGTGAATAGACGCGCTTTCGCAGCCCGGTAGTTTTGATAAGAACCGTGATAATCGAGATGCTCATGCGTTATATTCGTGACAATCCCAATATCAAACTCACAAGCATCCACCCTATTCTGCGCCCAACCATGTGATGTTGTTTCAAGAATAACATGTGTCAATCCGGCCTCAACCATTTTAGCCAGATAGCTCTGAACTTCGGGCGCATCGGGTGTAGTGACATGAAAGCCTGTATCAAGGATTTCATTCCCGATCACCGCGTTAACAGTCGAAATCATGCCTGTCTTATATCCAGCTGCGAGCAAAATCTGGTACAGAATATTACTTGTAGTAGTTTTGCCATCTGTCCCTGTCACACCAATCATGGTCATTTTTCGCGCAGGCTGACCAAAAAAAGCTGCTGCCAGCCACGCCAGGGCTTTGCGGGTACTTTCGACACGGATATACGGCACCGCAAGGCCTGAGATGGGCTGCTCTCCGAGCACTGCCGCGGCACCTTTGGAAATCGCGACCGGAATATATTGATGTCCATCCACCTGTCCACCACCCATGGCAACAAATAGGCCGCCGGGCTGCACCAGGCGCGAATCAGCCGTAATTGATGTAATTTGCAGATCCAGATTGGATTCCGTGGCGTTTACGAACGTGATATCAGTGAGAAGTCGAGACAAAAGGGAAGAAGGCATGATTTCAATTTACCATAAATAATAAAGACCCGACAGGTTCTGTAGAACCTGCCAGGTCTTTGAATGAAAACAAACTTTAACGCAGGTTTGTTCGCAGGCTCTCAAGTTTCCCAGAGACTGAACCATCCAGAATTTTGTCACCAACTTTGATGACCAGCCCTCCAAGAATAGCAGGATCTACATGGAAAACCACGGCCTGAGCACCGGTTTTCGCCAGAAGATCTTTCTTGACAGTTTCCTGTTCATCGGACGTCAAGGGCAGGGCGCTGGTAATTTCCGCTGAGGTTCCAACAAGCTTGGCGTCTTCCATCATGACGATTTTGCCTGATTTCACCCCAGAGAAGAATTCTTCGATCAAGATACGTTGGCGTTTGTCATCAAGCGCTTCACCAACCAGCTTCTGTGTGGCTGCGATCGATAAAGCAGCCACCTGACCACGAAGATCACCAAGAATTCGATTGCGCTCTTCAGCAACTTCGGTCAGAGCTTTTTCACGTGCCTTGCCAGCTTCGGCTTCAGCAGCGGTTTTCACGTCGCGGCCTACAGATTCTGCCCGCTCAGTCGCTTCTCGAACGACCATGCTGGCTTTTGTCTGTGCATCGGCAATGATTTTTTGAGCTTCTTTTTCGGCATTCGCGCGAGCTTCAGCAGCCACACGAGCGTCTTCCAGACCATTGGCGATTGTCTCGCGGCGTTTTTCGAGCATGCCGGTAATCGGCGTGACAATCCACTTGCTCACCACCACATAAACAATGATGAGGTTTACGATTTGTACAAGTAGAAACGATCCATTAATACCCAGTGCTTCCAAAGTAGCCTCCCTATCTTCTTTTAGAAGACGAACAGGATCAAGAGAGCGACGACCAGGCAGTAAATGGCGACCGCTTCAGCGAACGCGATACCAAGAATCATGTTGGTCTGAATTGTGCCCGTGGCATCTGGGTTACGTCCCATCGCCTGAACAGCACCGCTGGCAACAATACCAATACCAGCACCGGCACCAATTGCACCGATCATGGCCAAACCAGCGCCAATCAATTTCGCAGCTGCAGCATCCATAACTTAATATCCTCCGTATGATTTTCGGGCGGGGCGATTTGCTTATGCAAATCGCGCCAAATGAAATGTAGTCTTTACCCGGGCGAAGTCGCCCGAAGAATTATGCGTGTGCTTCTTCGTGGTGCTCGCCACCATGTCCCTGGGTTGCCTGCGCCATGAAAGTCATAGCTAACAGCCCAAACACAAAAGCCTGGATGGCACCTACAAAGAATTCCAATAGATAAAAGATCGACTGTGCAAACACTGGCACAAGCGAACCGATGACGAACAAGAGCACCGAACCCGCAAAAATATTACCAAAAAGACGGAAGGCAAACGAGAGCACTTTGGAGAATTCGGATACTATTTCCAATAGACCCACACCAAAGTCAATCACGCCAAAAATCGGTTTGGAAAACACAGTGCCGGTATTCCAGAATTTGGAGAAATAAGCCCCACCCTGGGCTCGAATACCAAATACCTGGATCATTGTAACGGCCACCAATGCCAATGCAACCGTGAAGTTCAGATCGGTGGAGACTACGCGCACAAAGGGTATGAGAAGATACTCCCCATGTCCCTCTTCAGCCTTGACAATCGACTGAAACGGACCCACCTGCTGGACAGCATATTCACCATGCGCTGATTTTTCCAGCAGACCAATGGTTTCAACACCTGGGATAAGTTCCGTCCAGTTCGCTATCATTACAATCAATGTAATCGTCGCAAACCAGGGGAAAATTGCCTTGGTCCACTTGCCAGCTGTCCCTTCAGTCATGCCATGCAGCATTTCAAGCAAGGCTTCAACTCCGCCGGTGATGCCGGTCAGAATCAAATTGCCTTTTTTGACACCAGAGCTAATGGCAATTGCCAGAGCAATGATGAGAACATCGGCAAATAACAAGGCGATCAAGGTTCCGCTGATAAAGAACGGGCCGAACGGCGTTTGGATTGGCTCCGTTAGTGCCTCCGGGGGTAAAACTACTGACGGCATAACAACCTTGATACCCAATCCCAGGCCAAAAAAGCCCGTGAAAAGGAACAAACCAAGGATGAATGCCGCTAGCACAACCCAACGGCCCCACACTTTTTGTTTTGGAGTCTCAGTCACGATTCATTACCTCCTTCAAGATTTTCGTGGTTCTTCTTGTCCAATACTGGCCGGATTCGTTTGGTTGCACCTTGCACCACTCGAAACATAACATAAAGCGTAACCGGCATACTGGCAATCATAAACAACATGGTAAAAAGCGGTTTTGTCGCAAATGAGCGATCCAACCAGAGCCCACCAATTAGGGCAGCAAAGATGATAACCAGTGTCAGGCAACCTACCTGGCCGGCAACGGCCGCCATCGTCAGGTTATATACATATTGTTGGCGGTCCTTGTTATGGTCTTTTGGCTCACTCATGGTTGCGGATTATATCACAAAGGTTTTTTATCAGTAAAGCCGATATATCGTTCTGGCCTCATCCAATAGAAGTTTACTGGATGAGGCCAGCGGCTTAGAAAAGGCTCATGGCTGCATCAGTCGCGAACCCAAACCAGGGTGCAAAGATTGAACCTATCAGCACAATACCCAGGGTCAAAACGACAATGGCAATCACAAACGGTCGTGAAACTGGGATCGGATGGCTTTCTTCGTTCTCGCCATCCATACGGTACAGGTAAATATATTTCAGAACCGTCAGGTAGTAGTATAGACCGATAATGGAGTTGAGCACTCCAACAAAAACCAACCAATACCATCCAGCCTGAATAGCTCCGGCAAACACCAACATTTTAGCCATGAAACCGCCAAAAGGCGGCATCCCTGAGAGGGATAAGAAGGCCACCAGCATAGCCAATCCCAGGTAAGGCGAACGCCGGCTCATTCCATCGTAAGCGCGAATCTCATCAGAACCGGTCACCCGACCAACAGCCATGATGATCCCGAAAGCGGCCAGATTCGTCAGGACGTAAGCCATCAAATAATAGATCAAACCAGTAACGCCGAGCGCATTATTCGCTACCAGACCGATCAGAGCGTAACCTGCATGCGCTATGCTTGAATAGGCTAACAACCGTTTGATGTTAGTTTGAGCAAGCGCAACCAGATTGCCCAATGTCATGGTCAATACAGCCAGGATTGCCAGAAGCATCTGCCAATCAGCCGCAACTTGAGGAAAAGCGGTCAGGAAGAGCCGTAGCAACACTGCAAAACCAGCAGCTTTGGATGCAGTCGAAAGGAACCCCGCAACAGGAGTTGGTGAACCTTCATAGGTATCTGGAGCCCAAAAATGGAAAGGAACCAACGAAATCTTGAAACCTATGCCGACCACCACCAGAAACAACACTCCCAGCGAAACCGGATTAAGACTGGTGAAGTAGCCACTCATGCTTGCGAATTGGGTAGTGCCAGAAAAGCCATAGACAAGCGAAAGACCGTATAAAAATATCGCCGAAGTCATCGCACCAAAGAGCAGGTATTTAAAGCCCGCCTCGGTTGATTTCTTATCGTCCAACAAAAAGCCTGCCAATACATACATTGGAATGGAAGTTGTCTCGATCGCAAGGTAGAGCATGACCAGGTCAGCAGAGGATGCCATCAAATTCATGCCAATTGTGGCAGCCACCAATAACAGGTAGGCCTCGGCACGCTTGCCGACTTTTTCCACATCCATCATGAACATTGCTGTGATCGCAGCTCCAAAAATGAATATCATTTTGAAGACAAAGGCCAGCCAATCGTAACGGACCATGCCGCCAAAAGCCAGGGAAGACTGAGCCGGGCGATCCAACAAAAGACTCACAACCATGGTGGCAATTAGCCCACCGGCTGTTAACCAACCTAGATTTGTTCGGCGGTTCTCGTCCTTCCAAAATGGATCAAGGACAAGCACCAGCATAGCTACCGCGAGGAGAAGTATTTCAGGCAGGATTGCCAGCATATTGATGCTCATTTATGCACCTCCCAGCAGGCGCAGCACATTCTGGACGCCTTGCGAGACCATCGGCACCATGACATTAGGGAGAACACCCAGCGTGATCATGATGAGACACAGGGTCACAAGGGCAACTTTATCCAGAACAGAAATTGCACCGATATGACCTTCCAATTGCGCCGGAACTTCGCCGAAAAAGGCCCGCCGGATCGCAAGCAGCACATAAGCCGCAGTGATGACGATCGAAATAGATGCTATCACCGCCGCCAACCAGTGAGTTTTCCAAACACCCATAAAGATTGGGAACTCAGCTACAAAACCGGAGAAACCCGGCATCCCCATCGATACGAGACCGCCGATGATAAAAGCGATCGCCACCCATGGTAAAGGCTTTGACATGCCGCCCAATTCGGGAATCTGGCGGGTATGTGCGCGATCGTAAACCATACCTACTGCTGCGAAGAATAGAGCCGTCATAACACCATGCGAGAACATTTGAAGGCTGGCTCCAGTCATCCCTTCACGAGTGAGGGTCGCAAAGCCGAGCGAAACCAAACCCATATGACTAACCGAGCTAAAACCGATCACATATTTCAGGTCAGTCTGGATCATGGCGATGAAAGCTCCATAGACCACGTTGACCATTGCAAGCCCAAAGATCAGCCAGGCCCACTGTTTTGCACCTTCGGGCAGGAGCATAATACCAACCCGCAGAGCCGCGAAAGCACCCAGCTTCATTAGTACACCAGCATGGAACATGGAGACTGCCGTCGGAGCTGCCACGTGACCATCGGGCGACCAGTTGTGAAACGGGAAGATACCGCCCAGAATTGCAAAGCCCATGAATACTGGCATAAACCACAGGTATTGGAAGTTGGAGGAGAAACCAGCCTTTTCCAATTCCAACATATCAAAGGTCAGGACGCCATGCATCTGGTAATTTGTGAAATACATCGCCAGCCCACCGACCAGTGCAAACACTGACCCGATGAATAAATACAGCGTCAGTTTCATGGCGGCATATTCGCGTGTGACCTTCCAACCCCAAATGGCGATTAGCAGGTACATCGGGAACACGGCGATTTCATAGAAGAAAAACAACATGAACAAATCGAGCGAAACAAAAACCCCGAATACGCCACCAGCCAACAAGAACAGGAAGGCGAAAAATTCGCGCGGGCGATCGTCGATGCCCCAGGAGATCAGCACGCCAGTAAACATGACGATACCGGTCAATAAGAGCAATGGGGTGCTGATGCCATCCACGCCAACGTGGTATGAAATACCCAACGCAGGCAGCCAGCTGTATTTTTCGACAAACTGGTATTCCAAGGATGGATGAATGTATACCTGGTAATAAACCCAGGCTGAAAGGGTCAGATCAAAAACTGCTGCCGCCAGTGCGGTAACACGGATCTCAGTTTTGCGCTCCGGTTTCATTAGGAGCAAAAGAACCGCAACAACCAGCGGGGCAAAAACGATAAGGCTCAGGATCGGAAATTGCATTTGCGCACCTCGCTCTAGTGGAACAGCATGACCATGGCTTTGTTGATCACATCCAGCAAGCCCATTGGCCAAATGCCAAGGACCAGGATCATGACCATGAGCGGAGCCATAACCAGGATCTCGCGCGTGTTGATTTCGGTCAGGCGGTGTTCACCGTGAGCCCATTGCTCATTCAGCGGACCATGCAGGACCTTGCGGATGCCCTTGAGAATATAAGCGCCAGTAAACAGCAGACCAATCATGCTGATGGCTGTGAACACCGGCAAGAGCGGTAAAGAACCCCGCACCACCAGAAATTCGGATACGAAACCATTCAGGCCTGGCAAACCCAACGAAGCCATGCTGGTAAATATTAGAATGCCACCATAGACCGGAACCAGGGGGAACAGCCCGCCAAAATCTTCCAGGTTGCGAGTATGCGTGCGTTCATAAATTACTCCAACAAGGAAGAACATTCCGGCAGCCGAAAGACCGTGATTAAACATCTGCAACACGGCACCGTTCAATGCGATGGTTGCATCCGTGGTGCCAATCGCAGTTGCAGCCGCAGCGATACCGAGCAGCACGAAACCCATGTGGTTTATGCTGCTGTATGCAACGAGGCGCTTGAAGTCTGTCTGTCCATAGGAAGCAAAAGCGCCAAAGACAATTGCCATGGTGGCCAGAAAGGCCAACCAACCGGCATACTGATGAGCCTGCTCTGGATAGAGGGGCAGCACCAGGCGCAGGAAGCCATACGCACCTAATTTGAGTAAGACACCCGCCAGGATCATGGAACCAGCCGTGGGCGCTTCAGTATGAGCATCAGGAAGCCAGGTGTGGAAGGGCCAGACAGGTACCTTCAGAGCAAAAGCGATCACGAAGGCCCAGAATGCAACCGCTTTGACCGTGGCAACACTCATTCCAAGCATCGCCCCGTCAGACGGAAGCGCATTCCATTGTTTGTAGAGATAGGCCAGATCATAATTTTGGAACAACACACCCAGCATCTGGATGGCCAGGAGCAGCCCAAGCGATCCAGCCATGGTATAGATCATAAACTTGAGCGAAGCATAGTTACGGGCTGAAACCTTCATACCGCCCCACAACTCGCGTTCACCTTTGGGACTGCCCCATTGGTTGATGAGGAAATACATCGGTACCAGACCAATCTCCCAGAAAACAAAGAAGATCAGTAAATCCAACGCCATAAAAACGCCAAGCATGCCGGCTTCCAGAAACAGGAACAGCATCATGTAGGCTTTTACTTTATCTGTAATATTGAATGACGCCAGCAAACACAATGGAGTGAGCAAAGTCGTCAACAATACCATTGCCAATGAGAGCCCATCAACACCGATATGAAAGGTGGAATGGATCGCTTCGTACCATGGATATTGTTCTTGAAATTGGAAACCTGCCGCGGTCGGATCAAACCGGAACCACATCCAGACCGTCAGCCCCAGAGGAACCAGGCTAGCAAGCAGGGCCGCCCAACGGATGGCTTTGACCTGGTCCGAGGGTAGGAACAGGATTACCAGCGCCGCAATGACGGGGAAAAACAGGATGGTTGTCAGCAGGTGAGTGCTAATATAGTCCATTTGTCCACTCCCCTTAAAGGAAATAGTACAGCAAAGCGGCTATTACGATCAGCACGCCAACTGAACCGATCAGATAGGATTGGATACGGCCGGTTTGCAGGTAACGAATATTCTGACCTTGCCAGAATATATTGGCCGTTCCATCGCCGATTAATTCATTAATAATCGGCTTATCAAAATAATTACGCAGCACATGACCAATGAACATGGACAGGCGCGCAACACTGTGCAAAATACCATCGATCACTGTGCGATCCATCCAGGGGGTAAAGACCTCTGAGATCCAGTTCATGGGTTTTACGACAAAATACGCATAAAGTTCGTCGAAATACCACTTGTTCTTAAGTACAGGGTAAAGCTTGCCTAGCGGTTTCTCGAGCGGGTCAGATTGACCTGATTTCACATCTTTATAAACAAACCAGCCCAGGGTCAGACCACCCAGCGCAACAACCAGTGAAGTCAACAAAGGCCAATAATTAAACGCCAGAGCTTCTGGCTCTTCGAGCAGAGTTGCGCCCACGAAACCATGAAACCAGTTTGGCAGCAAACCGCCCAGAAGCGGGAATTGCTCAGGGATACCCACCCAACCATAGCCAATCGCAAATACTGAAAGAACTACAAGTGGGGTCGTCATGGTCCAGGGTGTTTCTGAAGCGTGCTCAGCTTCCTCGGTACGGGCTTCACCCAGGAAGGTCAAAGTTATCTGGCGCATGGTGTAAAAAGCAGTCATCAAAGCCGCGATAGCCAGTGTGGCAAAGACGACCCAATGACCATGGCCAAATGCATCCGCCAGGATTTCATCTTTTGACCAGAAACCTGCTGTGATCAATGGAAAACCGGAAAGTGCAAAACCACCGATCAGGAAAGTCCAGAAAGTAATCGGCATTTTCTTGCGCAAACCACCCATATTCCACATGTCCTGTGGATCAAGATGGTGGTTGCCTGTGTGCAGCACACCGTGTTCCATGCCATGAATGACCGATCCCGAACCCAGGAACAAAAGCGCCTTGAAGAAAGCGTGGGTAACCAGGTGGAAAGCCGCCGCTACATATGCGCCGATCCCCAGGGCCGCAATCATGAAACCCAGCTGCGAAATAGTTGAATAAGCCAGCACCTTTTTAATATCGTTCTGCGCCACGGCGATTGTCGCCGCAAACAGAGCAGTGAAGGCACCGATGAAAGCAATGATACTCATGGTGGTCGTCAGGCCATGACCGGTATAATCCGCGGTGAAGAGTGGGAAGATTCGGATGACCATATATACACCGGCAGAAACCATCGTCGCCGCATGGATCATGGCGCTGACAGGTGTGGGACCTTCCATTGCATCTGGCAGCCAGATATGCAACGGCCACTGTGCAGATTTACCGACCGTACCGATGAACAATAGCAAACCAATCAGTCCGGCAGCCGTCAGTCCAAAGATTGGGGTGGCAGTAGTCGCCAGAACGTGCAGAACTTCTTCGTTATAGAAAATTGCGCGGTAGTTCAAAGTGCCGGTGGCTGAATACAAGTAGGCCAGACCGAGCAGCATAAAGACATCGCCCACGCGTGTCGTCATGAAGGCTTTGACTGCCGCATTTCGGGCCGACGGTTTGGCATACCAGAAACCAATCAACAGGTACGAACATAAGCCCATGATTTCCCAGCCCACAAACAGGGTCAGCAAATTATCAGAGACCACCAGGGTGTACATGCCGAATGCGAATAAGCCCAGAAAAGCAAAGAACCGCGAATACATCGGCTCAACCGAGAGAACAGCGTGCTGGTGTCCATGCTCATCCGTGACGGTTGCTCCATGCGGCGACAGGCCGGGGTGATCATGATCGCCGGCGGGCTGGCCAAAGTTATGATAGCCGACACTGTAAAGGAAGATCATGAAGATCGTGATACTCACAAAAAATAGCACAGCTGCAGAGAGCGGGTCAATCTGGACGCCAACCTGGAAATAAGAATCGCCAGTCGGCAGCCAGTTGATTGCGCTGGCAAAAATATGTTTGCCAAACTCTTCGGTTCCAATTGCGCGCAGGAAAACGATCAAACTGCCCACCCAGGAAAGCGCAGCTGCACCAACACCGATACTATGGCTGAGAGCCTTCGAGCGGTTGGTGAACAAAATAATCAAGAAAAACGCCAACAAAGGTGGCAGGGGGATTAACCAAATGATGGTTTCAGTCGCCATATCGTGTCTCCTACCACTTCAACAGGTCGAGCTCGTCCGCAATGACAGTACCGCGGCGGCGATAAATTGAATAGATCAACGAAAGGCCGACAGCCACTTCCGCGGCAGCAACGGCGAATACGATGATTGCAAAAACCTGCCCGGCCATGGACGCTGTATTACCATAACGCCAAAAAGCCACCAGGTTGATATTGACAGCATTCAGCATCAATTCAACACTCAGCAGGATTGCAACGGCATTACGCCGCACCAGCACGCCAAACAGGCCAATGCTGAAGAGCGCAGCCGAAAGATACAGGTACCAGCTCAAAGGGATCATGCGTGCCTCTTATTTCTTATTCATCGCCACGTACACGGACCCGATCAGCGCCGCTAACAGCAGGACTGAGGCTACTTCGAATGGCAGAACAAAAGCATCCGGTGAGGTGAGCGCCAGGCCTAATTGAGAAAGCAGTGCATCCGACCCGCCTGGGATTGCCACCGGCAGCTTACCCAGCCCATCCCACTTGGAAAATATCACGAACAATCCGCCGAATGTTAGCAACCCTAAAACTGCCGACAAAGGCCAGGAAGCGTTTACCTGTGGGCCCTTATCGCGCATTTCTTTACGGGTCAGCATTACAGCAAATATGAACATGATTGCGATTGCGCCAATATAAACCACCACCTGCACCACTGCCAGGAAGCCAGCCTCAAGGACTGCGTAAAGGATCGCAACCCCAAATAATGTGGCAATTAGCCACAAAGCAGCGTGGATCAGGTTTCGCGTGGTGACGACCATCAAGGCTGATGCGATGATGAGCGCCGCGCTCAAGATAAAAATGACTTGCGAAGCATCCATACATCAGCTCCCAATTAATGGTGCACAACAGGCTTGGGCGCTTGCGCGGCCAGACGCTGCTTGCGAGTGGATGCACGCAGGATCTCCAGCGTGACCCATCCCAACAATACATTGGAAAAGAACATTCCCAGGAAATATGGCCAGAAACCGGCGCCCTTGAGCAGGGAATGAACGACCGCAGTGACAATCAACAGGGCAAATGCCACCGGCGTCAGGAATTTCCAATTGAAAGCCAGCATGTGGTCAATACGAATACGAGGTACCGTGTATTTGACCCACATGATCAGCCAATAACCAAACATTGCTTTGGCCACAAAATAGAAAGCGCCCAACAACGGATACTGGGCTGCCCACGGCCCATGCCAGCCGCCGAAAAATAATACTGATAAAAAGCCACCAAAGGTGAAGGCGTGCAACAGCTCACCAGCATAGAACAAACCGAACTTCATACCGGTATATTCAATGTGGTAACCCGAGACAATTTCGGATTCGCCTTCGTTCAGGTCAAACGGTGAACGACCAAGTTCAGCAATCGCAGAGATCAGGAATAACAACGCACCCAACGGTGAGAAAAGGAAGAACCATTTCCCGCCTGCCTGGAGATCGGTGATAACCTTCAAACTCAAGGAACCTGCCAATACGGTTGGGATCAAAAGCGCCACTACCATCGGGATTTCAAATGAAATCATGGCAGCCACCTGGCGGAAAGCACCCAGCAAGGCATACTTGTTGTTTGATGACCAACCAGCCATGATAATAGAAAGTGTCCCTAAAGCGCCAGCCGCAACCAGGTAAAGCAGGGCGACATTCAAATCCACCCCGTAGATCGTGGAAGCCAGAGGCACAACCGCCCACAGGAAAATTACAGAACCCAAGGAAAGAATCGGAGCCATGTTGTAAACAACTTTATCGGCGCCATCAGGGGTGATATCTTCCTTGATGATCAGCTTGATAATATCGGGGAATGGCTGGAAAAGGCCAAAAGGGCCAACGCGGTTTGGACCGAGTCGCCCTTGAAACCGAGCCACAACCTTGCGTTCCACCCAGACCAGCATGATATCCAACACCATCGCAGCTGTGATCAAAAGCACGATGCCCAGCAGGTTGGCGATCACGTTTGCAGCTGCGCCATCCAGGCCCCAGCCAGTGAAGGTGAGCATCAACCATTTATAAATAACATTGATCGGATCTGTCCAAAAGCTCATGGAGTACTCCTCATAATACCAACGAAAAGGCTGACAGGAATTTCCCTCTCAGCCTTTCTAAATTGGTCTGGACCTTACACCCATTCAAGCATCCCTTTGCGCCAAGCGAAGGACAAGCCGGCCATCAAGATGAGAATAAAAAGGACACCTTCTGCCACAGCAAAAAAAGGTAGGGCATTCAGTGCCAGGGCCCATGGAAACAGAAAGACAGTTTCCACATCAAAAATCAGGAAAACCAACGCAAAAATATAATACTGCGCTTTGAATTGCACCCAGTTTTCCCCTACGGTTTCAATACCGCACTCATACGTACTTTGCTTGATGGGATTGGGCTTTTTGGGAGCCACCAATGCCGAAAAAGCAATCGGTATGATCGGGATAATAATCCCAACAAGAAGAAATAGGCCAATGTACATCCAGGAATTTTGCATAAAAGCTCCTTCAGGCGATTGGGGCATTTATCACAAGATATGCCGTCGTCATTCTATCACACGGGTGCCATGCTGAAAACTTACCCATGTAAGGAATCGGTATGATATTTGTCATATATCGAAAATACTCAGCGACAACGCCAAATATAGTGACATCCAGTGATGAAAATTCAGCTTTCAATCCCAACCTGGTATTCGAGGCTGATAGATCAACATCAACGGGCGCGCAATCTATTCCAAAGCCACTTTAGAATAGTCTCTAAAAACGGGAAACCCAGAACAGTACTCAGGAATGTCCCCGCAATGCCCAACCAACGCGCCGGGTTCGCCCTCAGACCCAGGAATGAAGTCGCCTCAATCTCGATCGGCTGCGCTGATAGCGCCTGCCGGCTCTCGACTCCGCTCGTCTTTGGGACAAAATGCAAGTAAAACCAAACTGTACCTTTAAAGCGACCAACATCTGCTGGCAGTACGCTCCAATAAAACGTTGCTTTCTGTCCCGGCAACAAAGTCTCGCTGACGGTCTCAGGCGGGCGAATATCAACACCAGCCATATCCAGGCGAGCTTCTGCCAGAACATTGTGGGTATCATAAAGGTTGGGAATAATAACGACCTGTCCGCGGATGGCATTGCCTGTAACGGAAACGGTTGCAGTCAGGTTCCCAGATTCATCCACTTCCAAAATTAAGCGGACTACATCAGAATCGCCAGCCCGGATTTTGGGCGGAAATTCGAGTGTGAGCATGCGCATTTCGGGAATTGCCGGTGGAAGCTGAATCTGTTGGGCTTCAGTAGACACGGCCACGCGTGTTGCCAGCACATCCAGCGGGCGCTGAGGTGCAGCTGCGCTCAACCCGCAAGCCAGCTGTCCAACAGACAAAATGACAAAAACAAACACTAAAACGATGGCAAGTTGCCGGACAGGTTTCATAATAAACACCATTCCTGCAAGAAAGCGACCGATAAAAATCCAACCTGGATTACCGGTTAACTTCCTCAACTTCGGTATACCAGCGAATACGCGTTCCAACCTGGTTACGAACCTTCCAAAGGAAGGGTTTATTTACCCGGTCAAGAAGACGCCTGATAGCATTGATGCGCGTAAATACTCGCTGAAGTTGTTCCGGATCGAGACCCGGGTTATTATCCAGCAGGATATTCTCTACTTTACTCAAAGTAATCGTGAGCGTCTTGTAGAGACCCCAATCTTTAAGACATAGGCGCGTTATCCGGTCAACATTGATCACGCCATTATCGGTATAACCTACATCATTATCCAGCAGCAGTGAAATGATATCCAGGGCATCTTTATGGTTCAATTCAACAATCTGGGCTTTGGAAAGAAACAATTCTGCCAGAGGCACGGTAACCGGGTGAGCATCCAGGCGATCACCCATGGGAAGTTTGTGACACATTTCGAAATCGCCAACAAAAACATCGATACGACGACCGGTTTTTGTATCGAAAAATATCTGTCGACGATCACCATTCAACAGGTTGAAGTTCTTTTCAGGGCTGTACCCCATGCCTGCAAAGAAGGCGTCCAGCTTGCGTTTGTCACGTTTAGGCACCACCAGATCGATATCCGGGTAGCTGCGTTGGAGTGCGCGATGGCTGGCGGATGGGCTATGAAATTTAATTGCCAGCCCGCCAATTAACCGCAAATGAAGTTTGGCAGCACGTGCCGTTTCTAACAAGCGGTTCATCTCCTCAACAATATCCTCGAATGGGGGCATTCGACTCCTTTTTGGTAGCCTTTCCTGTTCCGGTATCATTTGAAACCGGAACGGGAAAGTTGAGGTATTTATTCGGAAGGGATTTCCTGATGGACCTTGTCTATATCGATACCATTTTTCTTACGATATGCCCGGAAACCATAATAGATTGCCGCTGCCAGGCCATACATGATCACAATGTAGATGACAGATGGGATGTTAGCCAGACTGATACCGTACAACGCCGTACCACCATTCAACCAGGGGTCAAAAAGCCATTCCACCAACAAGAAAACCAAAAAGCCGCCAAAAATCACGCCGGCTACGGTGATAAGTGGAATACCAAAAACATTGTATTTTGCCACAGGCGAGGCTTTGTAGAGATCTGGTTTGCGATAAGGCAGCAAAATGGCCGCGATGGCAGTGCCAAGATAGGTCACCGCAATCACCAGGGTCGAATCCAGGGTTAACGAACGGAAGTTGAAATAATTATATGCAAACAGATACGACACGATAATTGATGGAACAACCATCAACACGAGTGCATATAGTGGAGTACGTGTCCGTGGTTCAATTTCGGCCACTTTTTCTGGCAGCAACCGATCAAAAGCAGCCGCAAAAATTACACGCGTGGAAGATAGAAAGACTGTCCCACTCCAACCGAACCACCACAGGCTCATCAACGCAACCACCACGAACTGCACAATGCGGTTGCTGGTAAGAAAGACAGCCAGCAAAACCGGGTACGGCCAGACAGGGAAGGCTGGAGCCGATTTGGTGTAGCCCCAGGTGTAATTCCAGAAGGCACCATTTGCCTGTACATAGAATTCCCAGCCAATAGTTTTTGAAATTGCCAGCAGCACAATGATTGCCATCAAAGTGGTAATACCCAGCGCCCAGGCCATACCGGCAAAATTTCGTTTGAAATCGGTAGCGCCACGCACTTCGCCATAAAGTGTTGCGCCCCAGTTTGGCCACAAATTGAAGAATACCAGGTATGGTAAGGTCAGGAATATCAAACCGATAGAGCCGCCGGTCAATGGTAAAGCCGCAGCAGCTTCGGTCCCAAGCTTGACGGTGGCATCATAAACACCTGGCTGTGCGCCAAATAAAGCAATTGAATTAGCCTCCAGGCCCGCCTTAAAAGCCTCTGGCGAACCGGTAAGAAGCAGGATAACCACCATCAACAGACCAAGCATGCCACCGTAAAAACAGATTTTCTGAATTCGGGCGTAGGTTTTCATGCCAAGGATGATATAAAACGAAACCAGGGACAGGGTAATCAGCGCGGTAACGAACAAGCCCAGCGAGCTTTGCCCAAACCAGAGCGCAGCCTCTTTTGCTCCCAGAATTCCTAACAAGGGCGTGATGACAATATGCCGGAGCATATCACTGTACAAAGGCACCCACAGCCATAAAATAAACCACCAGCCTGTCACAGCCAGTATAAATCCGGTTCCGCCTCCCAGCACCCGGCTTTGCCAAACATAGTCACCACCCGAGCGTGGCATAACCGCGATCAGGGCAGCATAGACGACAACCTCAAAAAGGATGAAAAAAGCGCTGATGAGCAAGGCTGGGATCAAACCACCCTTGAGGGAATACATCTGGCTAAAGCTGTACAAACCCAGGGTGATCAGATTAATCGAGAACAACGCATACACAAATGCGTCGAACACAGACCACGAACGAACCAGACCGGTTGCTTTCCGTACAAATAGGTCAGACATGTAGTACATGCTCCTTTGGATCGAATTTTGAGCGTAAAAACTCTCAAAGTTCCCGGCACGATGCTGGTATTGGCATCCCAGGCCTACCGGAAACTTATTTTTTTACCCATTGGTTAAAACATAACTATCGATCTTATTCTTGCCAAGCTTTACAATTGCGCCCAGCAAAACCCCCTGCTCATACATGGATCCAGGGTTGATGCACAGGGTTTTTCCGATCCGCACAGAACCACGGCCTTCATGAATATGACCATGCAGGCCCAGCAAAGGCTGGTTTTTTTCAATCGCCTTGCGCAAAGCCGTCGAGCCAGTAGGCTTGAGCGCATTCCCGGCATATTTTGGTCTGAGCTGCTCATCAAGTTCGGGAGCTTCATCCAGGTTGGAGTTATAGGGAGGCACATGAATATTAAAAATGGAGTTGCGGGGGTTTTTTAAGCCAGAGATCATTGCATCATAGCGCAACGCCAACTGGGGTTCATCCTCTTCACGATATGTATTCCAGGGGGTACGGTTTGACCAGCCGGATGTGATCATCTCGTGCTGCTCATCCAGCTGGACCACCTGGCCCTCCGCCAGGGTAATCCAGGGATTGGCCCGAATAATATCATCCACCTCGAAGCGATCATCATTCCCAGGTGAGACATAAACACGGATACCCGTGCCGGCCAGTTTGCGCGATGCAATCTCCATCCATTGCTCAACCACCTTGAGGGCTTCACTAATAAATAAATTGTAGACTGTATCGGGATTCTGGCTGAGTTCCGAAATCTCTTCCGGAGTGGTTAAGTATGGGTAATAACCACGGCTACGGATTCGTTTGACCATTTCGGCAAGTTCATCCGCGCCTTGCAAATCAAATACCTGCTGAAGCAAAGTGGTTTTGTAAACACCTGTGCTCTCCTCCACGATTGGCACAATCGCTTTGCCAGTCATATCGCCACCCAGGACAAGCACGTCCGCATCGTAAAATTTCCCCGCATTTAAAAACTTATTCCAACAAATATCTGAACCATGTATATCGGTGGCGAAAAAGATCGTGGTCAAACTGAGACTCCTGAAAGGTTAAATTAACAAAGCAAAGCGATCCGCACCATGAATTGCGCGAGTCACTATTTTGTAAGTATTCAGATCTGCCAGAAATCTGTCTGAAGGTTTATAACCTGACGGTGTTGGCAGCTGCATTTCAGTGGGCTGTATTTTTTGACGGCGAACAATGCGAGCACCTGGCAAAAAACTCCAGGCGAGCGCTGCCAGTGAAACCACCAGCATCACCACCGCAAAAACAAGCCTTAAACGAGATTTAACCATGCAACAATTATACCTTTACAGTCGTAAACCATAACCAAAATACCCACCGAGGCGGGTAACCAAAAAAATTGTTTGGAGTTCCATTGGAAAAAAATGGGAATTTTACATCAGCCAACAAGAATGAACCGGGAAACTGACCAATACATCATCGCCCGCGCGTGGTAGGGTTGAGCTGCGTTCGTTAAATAAATCAGTCGATAGAAGCAGACCATCCACGTTAATGCGCAGACGCACAACCGCACCCAGGAACATAACCGATTCTACGCTGCCTTTGATCGAATTCCGCCCTTCGCCTGCACCGATCTGCAGTTCTTCCGGGCGAATCGCCAACCTTGGTTTCTCACTCAGCATCCGCTCGGATGAGTGATTGTATTGGAGTGGCTGTCCAGCCAATTTACAGGTGAACGTTGAAAGGTCCACATCCGTAACTGGCAGCAGATTCAATTGACCAACAAACTGGGCTACGAATTCGGTGGTCGGGTTATTATAGATTTCCACCGGCGATCCCACCTGCTCCATGCGACCCTGGCTCATGACCACCACACGATCCGAAAGTGATAGCGCTTCTTCCTGGTCGTGAGTCACATATACAGTGGTGATGTTTGTCGCTTGTTGGATGCGGCGGATTTCCTGGCGTAGTTCAACCCTGATTTTTGCATCCAGGGCTGATAAAGGTTCATCCAGCAGCAACACGCGCGGGCTAATCGCCAGAGCGCGCGCCAAGGCGATACGCTGCTGCTGCCCACCGGAAAGCTGATAGGGATATTTATCGATATGTTTTTCGAGATGGATAAGCGCTAGCATCTCATCCACACGATTTTTGATACGCGCGCTATCTTCTTTGCGCACTTGTAAACCAAAACCTATATTTTGACCAATGGTCAAGTTGGGAAACAATGCATAAGACTGAAAAACCATGCCCACATTACGCTGATTTGGAGATTTATAAGTAATATCTTCACCATCCAGCATAACCGTACCAGCTGTGGGCAGTTCGAACCCGGCAATCATCCGCAACGTGGTCGTCTTTCCACATCCGGAAGGTCCCAGAAAAGAAACAAACTCCCCCTTTTCAACCTCCAGGTTGAAATCTTCAACTGCAACCGCCGAACCAAATACTTTGGAAACATTTGAAAGCGATAAAAAAGCCATGATTCACCGTTTTAAAAAAGATATGTCATTGGCATCAGGAAGTTAACGCGCCCCTGCCAAACTGCCATCAGACTTTCCACGATTAAGCAGCTGCATCAAACCTAAAAATGCCCAGGTCAACAAAAAGCTGATGATTGCCAGAGAAGAAGACTCATACGTTTTATTCTGTCCGACCAATGACATATATGGCCCGAAAGCATTGATCCCCACCAGGAAGCTGGCAATCGTAAATTCACCCACAACTGTAGCAAGGGTCAAGAAAGCACCGCCCAGAATGGCTACGCGCAAATTCGGGAAGATCACTTTGAACAGGATCGTTCCCCAACCTGCACCCAGGCTCTGGGCTGCCTCTGTCAGTGATCGGACATCAATGGCCGCCAAGCCTGTATCCACCGAGCGAAACATATATGGCAAAGTCAGGACTATATAACCGGCCACCAACAGGGTATTTGTGCCAAAGCTCGTATTCGTCAGATAGAACGGCCCACCACTAAAGACACGGATCAAACCAAAAACCAACACAATCGCCGGAATGACAAAAGGCAGCATGGTTATAAAATCAACCATCACGCGCAGCTGCGGCAATCGTAATCGAATCCAGAATGCCGTTGGAACCACCAACAAAATACTGAAAACAATCGTCAACAATGCGATTTCGATTGAAAATGTAAATGTATTCCAAAAAGCTGGATCTTTAAAAACCCGCTCGTAAGCCAGGAAGGTGAGTACGCCTTTCTTTGCACGCAACGAAAAATCGAAAGTCGCGATCAATGGCACAAAGAAATACAAAACACCCATCGTTACCCAAACCCACGACCAGAATGTATTGCGCTTCATTTAGCCAGCCACCTTTCGCTCCTGCGGCGCAGGAGATAATAAGCCGTCATCGTCACAACCATCACGAGCACCATGCCCATCGCTAATGCATACCCAAGGCCCGGGTTATGTAAAACATCACCCTTGATTTGCGCACCAATCACGATTGTCACCAGATTAATAAAGCCGCCGGTCAGGGAAAGTGCCGTTGCATATGCGCCAAAAGCATTACCAAACAATAAAATCATCGTCCCCAGAATGGATGGCAGCAAAATGGGCAGACCCACCCGAGTCCAATACTGGAAAGGCGTGGCGCCCAAGTTTTCAGCGGCCTCGCGCCATTCTTTCTTCAGACCATCCAACGCCGGAGTAATCACCAGCGCCATCAGAGGAAATTGGAAATACATATACGTTAACGTGAGCCCCCAGAAGCTGTAGAGGCTAAAACCCTGGTCATATAAATTAAGACCGAATAATAATTTCAAAATCACAGTAACCATGCCAGTACGTCCCAACGTGGCAATAAAGGCAAAGGCCAGCGGCACACCCGCAAAATTTGACGCCACTCCAGAAAAAGTAGTCAGCGCAGTCCGCATCCAGCGGGGTAGTCCACCCAAGGTCACGGCGTAGATCATAAAAAATCCCAGTAATCCACCACCCAGGGCTGTTACCACACTGATCCGGATCGTGACCCAGTATGAAGCCAAAATAGAAGGTTCAAGCAGCCCGACGAAATTCATCAGCGTAAATTTGCCATCCGAGCTCTGAAAAGCTCCCATTAAAAGTGACGCAGATGGCAAAAAAATGAACAGAAAGGCAAATAGAAAAAACGGGATTACCGCAAGCCAGTTGCGCCATCCCGAAAGAGCGGGGCGCGCTTTAGGCGCGTCCCGCTTGGAATTATTTTCAGTGGAAATTGGGTTAATGGACATCGGCGCCGACAGAAGTCATCCAGTTGTCTGCGATAACTTTCTTGGCGTTGTTGATCTGGTCAATGCTGGGGAAGGCAATCGGCCCATCGAACTTGGGCAGCTTGGCAACCAGGTCAGCAGGAATTACACCGCGGGTCTGCATATCCTTGAAGCGAACCGGGTGGCAGTAACCCTTGAGCCAGACGTTCTGACCTTCGTCACTGTAGAGGTATTCCATCCACAACTTGGCGGCATTGGGGTGCGGGGCATAAGCTGAAATTGCCTGGATGTAGATACCAGCGATGGTGCCACTCTTGGGATAGACAACTTCGATGTTCGGGTTACCAGCCAGGGCATCCTTGTCAGCCAGTGCGCCGTAATCCCAGCGCATGATGACGGGGGTTTCACCCTTGGCAACGGTCGCCTGCTTGGCAATGACGGGCACAAAGTTACCGGCATCATTGACTTTCTTGAAGAAGTCAAGGCCAGCCTGGGTATTATCAAGCGAACCGCCATTATAGAGCGCAGCCGCAAACACGGTCATCTGGGCCTGAGCCGAAAGGCGTGGGTCACCGGCGAGAGCAAATTGACCCTTGTATTCGGGCTTGAGCAAGTCAGCCCAATCTTGGGGGACGTTTTTGACGGCGTCTTTGTTGACTTCAAGAGCCATCACACCATAATAGTCACCATACCAGTAGCCATCCGGGTCCTTCGAATCAGCGGGGATGGATGCCCAGGTGGAAACTTTATAGGGCTGAACGAGCTTCTCGGCAACCAACTGTGGGCCAAAACCATAACCAACGTCGATGACATCGGGGGCTTGTGGGCCTTTGTTATCTTTATTGGCCTTGATGGCTTCAATTTCATCACCAGAACCACCATCAGGATTCAACTCGTTGATCTTGATCCCGTACTTGGTATTGAAGGCCGTAATAGCTTCACCATAATTGCACCAGTCATGCGGAAGGGCGATAACGGTTAATTCGCCTTCTTTTTTGGCGGCTGAAACCAGGTCACCACCACCGGCGGCCGGTGCAGCACCACCGCAACCTGTCAGAATTGCGGCAACCACGAGCAAAGCGAAAATCTGGAAGATCCAACTCTTTGTACGCATTTCCTTCTCCTTTTTTTGGACGAACAAAAATAAATTTGGTGACTGAAAATTTCCACCACCAAATTTTCAGGACATTTGAAAAATTTAGAACAGCCCCAGCGAAATAGCCACTTTCCTATCAAATCGGGAAAATATCGGCCCCGTTTGATCGTTCAATGAGAATTTCTACCCGGAAGATACACCTATAAACCTTTCATTCCTGTAAAGAAATTATACACGCGAAAGACAAAGCATGCTACACTTTTGGCAGTCATTAACCCAACGATAACATAACAAGGAGTCAATATGCCCCAATACTCACCTGAGCCATTTCGCATCAAAGTTGTTGAACCTATCCGTCTGATCTCGCCCCAGGCCCGTCAGGCGGCCATTCAGGCCGCCGGATATAACCCATTTTCACTCAAGGCCGAGGATATTTTTATCGACTTGCTGACGGACTCAGGCACCGGGGCAATGAGCCAACACCAATGGTCTGCGATTATGGAAGGTGATGAATCTTATGCAGGCGCGCGTTCATACTTTCGTCTGAAAAGCGCCGTCGAAGATATTTTTGGTTTCAAGCATTTTGTTCCAACCCACCAGGGCCGGGCGGCAGAAAATATTCTCTCTGCAGTGCTTGTCAAACCTGGTTGCCATGTGCCATCAAACATGCATTTCGATACCACCGATGCCAATATCCGTGCACGTGGTGGGCGTCCCGTAAATCTTGTCATTGAAGAAGCCTTTGACCCGGCAAATCCCCACCCTTTCAAGGGCAATATGGATCTTGTCAAGTTAAAAACTTATATAGACGAAACCGGCGCTCAAAATATCCCAATGGGCATGATCACTGTCACTAACAATGCCGGGGGCGGCCAGCCTGTCTCGATGGAAAACATCCGCAAGGTAGCCGCACTTTACCATGCCTACAACATCCCATTTTTTATCGACGCAGCTCGCTACGCCGAAAACGCCTATTTCATCAAATTGCGCGAACCTGGATATACGGATAAAACCCCAATCGAGATCGCCCGCGAAATGTTTTCGTATGCAGATGGATTCTGCATGTCTGCCAAAAAAGATGCCATTGTAAACATTGGCGGTCTTCTGGCGATGAACGATGACAGCACCTTTCAACGTGTCTCCAATGAATTGATCCTGCGTGAAGGTTTCGTCTCCTATGGCGGCCTGGCCGGTCGCGACCTGGACGCCATGGCTGTTGGGCTTTACGAAGGCCTGGACGAAGACTACCTGGCCTACCGCCTGGGACAAACCGCTTACCTGGCCGGTTTACTGCGCGAACAGGGCATTGGTTTGATCGAACCCCCAGGCGGGCATGCCATTTACCTGGATGCCGGCGCCCTGCTGCCCCACATTCCACACGCTGAATTCCCCGGTCAGGCCCTGACGGTTGAAATGTACAAGGAAGGTGGAATTCGGGGTTGCGAAATCGGTTCTGTCATGTTCGCCCACCCAGATCCGGATAGCGGTGAAATGATCTACCCGCGCCTGGAACTTGTTCGGATGGCCATTCCGCGCCGGGTTTACACTCAATCACACCTGGATTACCTTGGTGAGACCCTCGGCAGAATCGCCAAACGAGCCGGAGAATTGCGAGGGTACAAGTTCACTTATGCTCCCTTGTTACTGCGCCATTTCACCGCTCAATTCGAACCACTCTAACCCGGCAATTTTTCAGGCTGCTTGATCATCCTGGCGTTTACCAGAGAAGCCAGGCGCTGTGTTTGTCAGCTTGAGTCAACGAGTTTTAATTCCAAAATGATTCCCGACCGGTCGCTCCCGGCCGGGAATTCCGTTATCAATGGGGGAATTCATCACCTTATAACTTCCCGTTTTCGGGTCCTGGATCACCAGAGTCGATGACCCACCTCCGTCCAGGTTGATCGCATTATCGCCACCATAATAAATCATCAGTTCGGCCATTTCCAAAATTGTGACCCCATCACTATAGAAGGGCTGGCGACCATCCACCACAATCATGATCAGGCGCGTACCCGGGCCATCTAAACCGATCGCAGTCCGTGGTGCAGTCCGGGTATCGTTCAAATCCGGGACAGGCACTTTATCCTGGACCAACCAACTCTGACCTGAAATCGCGTTATAGATTTTTCGGTAGGGCGTTCCAAAAGTGGCATCCCTTTGAGAATTGATAAACAATGTGGGCCCCTTGCTATCGCCATATTCCTTTGCACGCGAGGCTGCGAATCCGTTCGGAGAGATCGGATCGCCAGGATGCGGATAAAAGTCGAAAATACTATTCGATCTCCAGGGGGTAAACCCATCACCGTTAATCGCCACTTGCGCATCAAATTCTTGAGCAAACGCAGAAGTCGTCCGCGCCCGAAGAGGGTTTTGTTTATCATTTTTTTCTGGAGGTGTCACAAAAACATCAATACTCTTGCAAGATAAATCAACCGTGACGATATGAGCGACAAATGTTCGCGGCAGGTAATGCACCCGGCGATAATAAACCATACAAGGATAAACCTCTTCGCGCATTTCAACTGGCATGGGTCGTCCCCAATAATACACACTTATAGCTACCAGAATGCATGCCAGGCCAGTCAGCAGGACCAGAATGAACCGAAATCTCTTTTTCATACCCTAATTTTAATCCAAAACTGGATATAATCAATAATTCCAAATTTCACAAAATAGGCAGGGAAAAATGATCCAAAACCAGTGGTACGCTATTCTCGAATCAAATGAAATAAAAAAAGGCCGGCCGGTGGGCGTCACGCGGATGGCAGAAAAGCTGGTCGCCTGGCGCGACAGCACCGGGAAATTGACAGTTATGGCTGATAAGTGTCCGCACAGAGGTGTTGCGCTCAGCCTTTCTGAGATAAAAACCGATTGCATCCAATGCCCATTCCACGGCTTTGAATATGATACATCCGGTGCCTGTACGCTGGTTCCGGCCAATGGAAAAAACGCCCACCCACCAAAAGCCCTCAAGGTTCAGACATATCCGACACGTGAAGCCAATGGGCTGGTCTATATCTGGTGGGGAGAATCGCGCGAAAGCTACCCAGCACTGCCCTTTTTCGAGAGCATCGATGAGAAATTCGTTTACAGCACACTGCGCGATCACTGGAATACCCACTACTCACGCGCGATTGAAAACCAATTGGATGTTGTCCACCTGCCCTTCATCCATCGCACAACCATTGGAGCTGGTAACAAAACCGTCGTTAACGGTCCACTGGTACGGGTTAAAAACCATTATCCCCAGGATAATCTGATCGAACTGTGGGTCTTCAATGAAGTCGATACCGGTCAGACGCCCTTAAAACCCTCTCAAATTCCAGAACCAGAGCGCCGCCCATTTCTACAGTTCCGCTATCCAAATGTCTGGCACAACTGGATCAGTGACAACATCCGCGTGATGGTAGCCTTCGCACCTATTGATGAAGAAAACACACTCATGTATTTACGCTATTACCACACCACCAAAACCCCTGTCCTCCGTCAAATCGTCGGTTTCTTGGGCAGCCTGGCCAACCTGGTGATCGAACGCCAGGACAAACGCGTCGTCATCACTCAACAGCCCAAACGTGCCGACCTTGATATCGGCGAGGTCCTGATCCAGGGCGATGGTCCAATCATCACTTACCGCAAAGTTCGCCGAGCGCTGATCAATGGTCAGATTGGCACAAGCCCAGAGGATGAGTAACACTGCCATACTCCATAAAATAAAAACCGCAAGACCAGGTTGGTCTTGCGGTTTTTATCAATTATTGATCTTTCCCTACCCGGATCAGGCTTTTTCAATCGCCATCATTTCGTTAAAAGATCGGATCGATACTTCCAGCATGCTCAAATCTGGCTCACGCGTGGTCAATTTCTGCAAGGCCAGGTTTGGCCTGATCAACCAGCGCACAAACGAAGAGTCGAGATGATTTGCCATCCAACGAATATACTCGAGCGAAATACCAGCCAGCACCGGAATAAGCAAAATACGGCCCAAGATCTGATAGACAATCGCAAGTGGATGTAGAAGGCTGAAAGCCAAAATCGACAGCACCGCCAGAGTCAGCAAAAAGGATGTGCCACAACGGGGGTGTTCCAGCGGAAATTTAGCCACATTTTCAGGGGTCAGTTCAGCCCCGGCTTCGAAAGCATTGATCGTCTTATGCTCGGCACCATGATATTGAAATACACGCCTGATTTCAGGCATCAGACCCACCGCCCACATATAACCAACGATCAACAACAGTCTAAAAACGCCTTCCAGCGCAGCGCCTGACCAGACACCCAGCCCGAGCCACTGCCCAAGCTTTCCAATTCCATAGGGCACCAGGAAGAACAGACCAATCCCAAAAGCCATTGAAAAAGCCATCGTTCCGTACAATAGCGGCCCTTCCAGCTTCTCGTCCTCACCCGTCTGAACGTTAGCAGAAAGAGTCAAAGCCTTCATGCCCAATCCGAGCGCGTCCCATAATAAAATTACACCACGTAAAAATGGGATTGATGCAATCGATGATTGATAAATACCAGAAAGCTTTTCGGTATGGACGATCACTTGCCCATCCGGGGCTCGCATTGCAATCGCCAGGGCTTTCCGCCCACGCATCAGTACACCTTCGAGCACAGCCTGCCCGCCGTACGAAATAATTCGATCTTCCATGTCTGTCTTCCTCACCGTTGATTGCGCCGCGCATGCGGTCGCTGCAGATTATAGATTAAAAAAGAAATGAACCAATGCATCAATGCCGCGATACCAGGTGGGCAGGTGCAATTTTTCATTGGGCGCATGCAAGTTATCGTCTGGCAGGCCAAAACCCGTTAAAACAGATTCGATTCCCAACATGCTTTGCATCTGACCAACCACCGGGATCGAACCACCTTCTCTTCTATAGAAGGGCTCAATACCCCAAACTTGCTGAAGCGCAGCCCCAAGCGCACGGGCACCCGCCTGATTCACGTCTGAAATGGAAGCCGGAGCACCCGAATATTTATCCAATTCCCAGCGGATGGTGGGCCCTGCATTTTCGGTCAGATAGCGTTTGAGCTGTTCGAAAACTTCATCTGGATCCTGGTAAGGCACCAAACGACAGGATATTTTGGCCATAGCCCAGGCTGGGAGAACTGTCTTCTGGCCCTTGCCAGTGAAACCGGAGAGCAAACCGTGAACTTCCAAAGTCGGACGCGCACCAGTACGCTCGGCCGGGGTATATTCAGGTTCACCCCACAAGACTTCAACTCCCGTCAACGCAAGATATTCTGCGTCTGAATGCGGCAGTCGTGCAAAAGCCGCGCGCTCCTCATCGCTCAGTAAGCGCACTTTATCATAAAATTGGGGTAGAGTAACCTTGCCATTTTTATCATGCATGCCAGCAATTAACTCGGCCAACGCCTGAGCCGGGTTATGCACAATCCCGCCCGCCAGTCCTGAGTGTAGATCATGATCTGGACCAAATACCCGCAGTTCAAAATAAACCAACCCACGCAACCCATAAGTAATGGTCGGATATTCCTTACCCAGCATACCTGCGTCGGGATTCAAACAGAAATCAGCCCTCAACAAATCGGCGTTTTCTGCTATCCATTTGGCCAGAGAAGGTGAACCGATCTCTTCTTCGCCTTCGATCATAAACTTGAGGTTGACCGGCATGCGACCGGTCTTAATGATAGCATCCAGTGCACAAATGGTAGCCATCACCTGGCCCTTCATGTCAGATGTGCCACGTCCATACAAGTTTTCGCCCACTTCAGTCGGTTCAAACGGGCCAGTATGCCAGAGTTCGATCGGGTCAACAGGTTGGACATCATAATGTCCATAGATCAATACAACCGGTTTGCCGGGCGCACCCAGCCATTCGCCATAAACCAACGGGTGCCCATCACTCGGCATAACAGCCACCTTTTGCATGCCCAGTTCGATCAGGCGCGTCGCCAGCCATTCAGCTGTGCCTTGCATGTCTGCAGTGTGCTCGGGATCGGTCGAAATCGATGGGATTGCGACAATTTCTTTCAGGTTGTTCAACGCATCGGCTTTGTGCGTGTGTGCATAATCAAGCGCTGCCTGTCTGTGATCAGTCATCAGATTTTATTCTCTTTCTCTTGAATATTCATTACAGAAAATAGGTGGAGGGTCTAGAGGTTTCCATACAAAAACCAGTAGTCACTCTTTGGAAACGCCGTTTGCAGTTCATGCTCCCACAAAAAATCACATGGAATCAGGCGCGATTTCAGGACCCCATCCAGTTCGGCCAGAGCCGCTATTTCAGAAGCCCCCCATTCGGACAAATCAGCCAGCAATAGCTGCAGGATGGTCCGGCCTCGGGCTTCCGACCGGTACGATTCCTGATTCTGGTCAGGCGCATTAATATAATCAGATAAGAATTGAGACCAGAGCCGCGTGCGGTTGGTAATTTCACGCGCAACTTTCTTTTCCCAGGCAACGCGCCACTTCACGCGGATGGTTTCCACCTGAGCACCAAATTTTTGGCCTTCACTCGGAACCATAATTCCGACTCGTGCCAACACAAGCAGAAGTGCACCCGGGGTAAGCCTGGGCAGCGAACCACTTAAAGGCCAGTACAACTCATTTGAGAGTAGATATTCCTGCAGCTGTTCTGCAGCTTCTTTCAAAAAACGGATGTCTTGTTCGCTAGATGTCATGGGGTTGGCTGGGATGTTTGATCCAACGCACGCCGAGTCACCAGATACCAGTCGGCTATCGTCAAGAAACGGTCAGATGTATCGAAAAGCGGAGGCATCTGAGCGTTGCGAACGGTTTCGCTAACTCCGTAACTGTATACGGGGAAATACAATGGCAGCGCCGGCAATTCTTTGGAAAAGATCACCTGGAAATTCCGGTACAGACGTGCACGGGCATTGAAATCGGGGGTAACACGGGCCTGCTCAATGTACTCACTGGCGGTACGGTTATCCCACTGACTGTAGTTTTGCCCGCCGGTGATTTCAGATTGATGCCAGAAAGGATATGGATCGGGGTCTGGAGAGCGCATCAGGTTTAAATCGATCAGGGCTACCTGATAATTACGTGAAACCAGCCTGTCATTCACAAG
>CAINXK010000175.1 GCA_903854805.1 uncultured Anaerolineae bacterium | reverse complement strand
TTCTTTGTCTGCGAAGGTCTTTATCATCTTAAGTATAATAACGCTATGCGTTAGTAATGTCAAGCGTCATGGCTGATGAACACCCCGATTTTCAAAACTTTGACATAAATGGACGGGCCAACGGTTTGCGTTACCCGCGTGTGGGCGGGCGTGGACAATACTTGAGATGTAGAAAAAGCCCAAAGCCAGAAAAATGCTTGTAAATCGCGCAGAATCCCACTTGTCGGGTGCACGCTTTGTTAGGCGTTTTTAAGCCTTAAGGCTTCTTTGCCGATTACAGGCTTGCGATAAATCTTTGCCAGTTTTCAATACCATAGCTGAATGAACCTGTATTTGCATAAAAATGGTCTTTGTTTTCAATCTCGCTTCCAATGCCGTCAATAATTATCTTTAGCTTGTGTTCTGGGTCAAGATTTTGGAATTCAGGGATAGCGTACAAATTATTCCTTGTAAAAACGCCAACACCTTTTTTGATATAAATTCTGCGAGTATCTTTTTTGCCCCTGTAATTCTCACTGCCAGCTATTTCTGCTGTGACAGAATGGATGGGGGAATTCAAGTCTTTCTGCATTAAAAAGCCAGAAATATATGCAGGGATGGGTTCAAATTGTGGTATTGAATCCCATAACGCAGAACTCGAATCAGCTGTAAGCTCTCCAAGTTCTATTGCTTTCGGAAATAGTTTTGTTTTTAAGAAGCTAATGTCTTTTAAATATGAAACAAAGTGTTCTTTTGGTGTGCCCAAGCGTACAAAAATAAAAGCGTCAATATGAGAATTTTTTGGAGCACTATATTCATCTAGCCAGCGAGCATTAAATTTTCCAGTTTTTATACTGGTGTTTATCTTAGTTGTTCGATATTCGCCTGATGGTTCTTGAACACGTTTTATATCTGTTGAGATGTAATCATCTATATCTAAATCTAAACTTGTATCTTGTTCTATCTGCACCCCTAATCTTTCTGTAAAGAAACGTTGAACAGAAATTTCGCCAAGTAAACCCCTTGCTGTATCAGTCCATAGTTGTCCCAAGTCTCTTTGTTTAGAGCTTCCGAAATCTGACCCTGCAAAAATTAAAGCTTGTGGCAAGGCTCTTGTAATTCCCCTTGCGTAATCATCACTCGATAGCCAAATAGTTTGCGGTATAAATCGATTTTCTAGCCAATTATCAAAACCTTCATCAAATTCACTTCCGCCGTCTGCACCCCTAACAATTTGCTTTGCTAATTCTAAAGCGTTTGTAGTTGATATTTGTTGTCCCAAAACATTTGCAACCGCGTTTAGTCGCTCATCAAAAATCGCTTGCTCTTTCTTGTTCATAATTTACCTGTGTTTAACCTATGATGCTTTGATTGTGTAGTGTGATGTGTCAAGCAAACTATTTGTCTCTATGATATTTGATTCTATGGATGGATACTCGATACCTGCTAAACTTGCGAGAACAGCATTGAATACAACTTCTGCACCTTTTGAGGGAACAGCCATGCCAATTTGTTTTCTTACACTTTCTTTTGTGCCGCAAAAAATAAAGTTATCGGGGAAAGTTTGTAACCTAGCCCTTTCTCGGTTGGTCAATGCACGATTTTCACTCCAGTGATAAACATGTGTGCCCCCGCCGCCGCTACCAGTGACGGTATAAGAAGGTTTGTCTGGATCTAAACGCTTGTAAATTTGACTGATTTTTGCGCCTTTTACATTTAGTTTAAGGTTATCTGGCAAATCAGCATTAAACGCATTTTGTCCAGGCTTAATATGTTTCAATCTTTCTACAACTGTATCTGATTGCTTTGTAAATTCTTGGTTTGATGCGCTTTCAGGAATAGGTGGATTCTCTAGGGCGTTGCGAGATGAAACATTCATGTTTGCATAAGGTTCAGGCGATGGAACACGGAATTTCTGCGTAACATCATCTCGAAAACCAATAATTATGATTCTGTGTCGAGCTTGAGGAACCCCATATTTCTCAAATTTGTATAAGTGGGGAACGATTTTATATCCTGCGTCTTTGAAAGAATTCAAAATAGTATCAAACGCTTTGCCGTCATTAGCATTTCGCAGTCCACCAACATTTTCGGCAAAAAACCATTTTGGTTGAAACATCTTTAACGCTTTTACCCCATATAGATAAAGTGCGCCAAACTTTCCGTCAGTCCCTTTTTGCTCACCGACAGCACTAAAATCATTGCAAGGAAAACCAAAAGCTAATGCGTCAATTTCTGAGATTGATGCAAGTATTTCATAGTCTAAAGTTCTTATGTCATGGCAGATTACAGTATCTGGATTTTCAGGGCAAATATTTTTCCGATATGTGTCACAAGTATCAGAATCATAATCTGTAGACCAAGCATGGCTTATTGTATTTGCTCCGCCATTAACACGGATTTCTGCATTCTTTGCGCCAATGGCAATACCACCTGGACCGCAAAATAATTCACCTAAACGATAAGTTGTGTTTGTCATTATGAAATTATATCTCACATCGTTATTCAGAATTTATTTTTTCAGTTTTTCAAGCATGGCTTGTGCTACTTTCCCGCCCATTGATAAAGATGCCGTGCCTTTCATTAGTGCAGTATGCAATGCTTCCCAACTTTGCCAACCATTTTCTTTAAGCCACTGTTTTTCATGTTCACGGCGGTGAGCTTGACGTTCATTTCTGGTGTTATCTTTTTTGTTCGTCTTTAATTTCATATTGAATTACTTCTAATTCATTGGTCTTTGCTACTGACTGAGGCGGAATGGGGAGGTCGCATATAAATTCAATTATCACTCTGTCACCATTGATTTCTATAACTGTATACATTGCTCCTTTTTCATCATCATATAATCCGTCAAGGAATTTTACTGCGTCGCCTATTTTCATAGTTAAGTTCTCCTTGCTCCAATAATAACCCGTTACCGTAACGCTGTCAATATATTTTGAACGCGGAGGCAAGCGGCTAACTATGTATTAGACGGAACTTTTCCGCCCATGCACCCTCTCCGGGGTCTTATGCGGAAAAATAGCGAATTCCCACACTCTGATGCATAAGTATTATAGCAAATTACCATCACACAATGCGTAGAATAATATGGAAATAATCATCATCATTCCCACCCCAGAATTCATTTCCAAATAATTCTGGGCTTCTCTTAAATTCAATAGATGGAAATAAGGGTACGATTAACGTTTGAAAGGACGGTGATATTGTCACATAATGAGTGGGTTGGACACATCTTGCCATTACCGCCGCTAACCGATTTCCCAAATTGTTAGAGTATAAAGCCTCCAATTTGGCAAGATGAAGAATCAAGCCTGCATGGCCAGCAGCGGTTATCGGGGGTGCAGAAAGCGTGGGCCGGGGCGAGGTAATTTGAGTGAAAAAGTTGACGAAACCATTTTTGCATAGTTTCAAAAACCCATTGAATTAGCATGTAGTCCGTGCTATCATATACTAATGATACAGACCTTTAGAGATACTGGCACTCAAGATATTTTCAACGGCGAAAATACGAGGGGCGCTCGGAAAACATGTCCGATGTCTTTATGGAAAGTAGCCGCTCGAAAACTTGACCAATTAGATTCAGTAACCGTTCTTCAAGAGTTGAAAATTCCACCAGGAAACCAGTTAGAAACTTTGGTGGGTGATAGAAAAGGACAATACAGCATCCGAATAAATGATCAATATCGAATTTGTTTTATTTGGACAACTTTAGGGCCCGACCAAGCAGAAATTGTTGATTATCACTAACGGTATTTAGAAAAAGGAAAATATTATGGTTCGCATACCTACAAATCGTACACCTACTCATCCAGGCGAAATGCTATTGGAGGAGTTTCTTAATCCGATGGGGCTTACTCAACGAGAGTTAGCAAGCGCCATCCATGTTCCATATCAACGTGTTAACGATATCGTGAATGGGCGGCGGGGAATAACACCCAGCACGGCTTTGCGCTTGGCAAAATATTTCAGCATGACTCCCGATTTTTGGATGAACGTTCAATTACGTTGGGATATGTATTTTGCTCAACAAGATGAAAACAAGGTTCTTGAAACCATTCAACCTTTAGTGCCTGTTGCCGGATAGTCTTGTAAAGAAAAAAATTTCAAACGCTGCTTCCCGCCCGCCATTAATAGCGCTAACCGATTTCCCAAATTGTTAGAGTATAAAGCCTCCAATTTGGCAAGATGAAGAATCAAGCCAGCATGGTCAGGAGCAGTGATCGGGGGTGCAGGAAGCGCTGGCAGGGGTGGAATGCGTGGCTGCCGCCTCCGCCAGGATCATGCGGAGCGAGAGCGGTCCATTCCATCCCGGAGCCTCTCATTTCCCTGCCCGGCCAGCGCATATTTTCTACGAGGAACCCCTTTGAAGGGCACCAGATACAAACCCTGGCATTTTCCGAAACTTTGAGCCACCCCCTTTGGACAAAAGTTGATTGACTTCCGGAACCAAAGCAGTTATACTACTATAAAAATAAAGGTATAACCAATGGCGACTACTATCAAAACAGCTATCTCTATTCAAAAAACATTGTTCGAGCAGGCAGAAATTCTGGCTCAACAACTTAACATCTCGCGCAGTCATCTTTTTGGGTTGGCAATTGAGACTTTTATCAAAAACCACCAGAATAATATCTTGTTGGATGAAATCAATCAGGCATATTCTGACCAACCTGAGCCGAATGAAACAGTTCTGCTTTCTAAAACCCGTAGATCACATCGTAAACTTGTCGAGAGCGAATGGTAATCAATCAAGGGGCTATTTATTGGGTTGAATTGGAAGAGCCGACTGGTTCAGAGCCAGGTTACAGTCATCCACATGTTGTTGTTCAGAATAATGTGTTTAATACCAGCAAGATAAATACTGTAATAGTTTGTGCATTAACTTCAAATCTAAAACGAGCGCAAGCACCAGGTAATGTTTTACTTGAACAAGGCGAAGCTGATTTACCGAAGCAAAGCGTTATTTTGGTTTCTCAGATTTTCACAGTAGACAAATCACAACTTGGGGAATTTATTGGTAAAGTATCAGAAGGTCGGGTCAGACAAATATTGGAAGGCATTAATTTATTGACCGAACCCCGCAACCTTGAGGTACAGCACTAACCGGCTTTCCAAATTGTTAGAGTATAAAGCCTCCAATTTGGCAAGATGAAGAATCAAGCCTGCATGGCCAGCAGCGGTGATCGGGGGTGCAGGAAGCGCGGGCCGGGGTGAAATGATGGGCTGCCGCCTCCGCCAGGATCATGCGGAGCGAGAGCGGCCCATTCCACCCTGGACTCCTGATTTCCCTGCCAGCCAGCGCATATTTTCTACGAGAAACCCCTTTGAAAGATTCCACTGGCACTTTCCGAAATTTTGCACCGCATTGGTTATGCGTCTGCTCTAGCGGGGCGGTAGTATGCTAAAATAAACCAGGGTGTATTTAATTCACCGGCTGGTTTGTGCGTGCCGGCTGATATTGGAGCCGGCAATGACGCTGATTATTCCTATCACTTTTATTATTTTCACCATTTTGATCGCCGGTATCGGGACGGCTTTATTTATATTTAATCAAACCAGGCAGGGTTGGTGGCTCGGTTTTGGTGTGCTTTGTTCAGCGTTCGGTTCGTTTGCCTACGGCATGGAATTGCTGAGCCCTCAGTTGGGGGCGAAGTTTTTGTGGGTCATTGTTCGCTATGCCAGCCTGTCTGTTTTTGTGTTCGCATCCACCCGCTCTGTGCTTTTTATTTTGAGAATACCCTCCAAAATTAGTTCTTGGGTCTTGCTGATCGGTGGGGTAATCCCGGTGACTTCAATCATATTATTGGCGATGTATCCATCCTCACACCTGATGTATGAGCAGGTCTGGCTGGATAGCAGCGGCGTAATCCCTGTCCTGAAGAAAACCGTTGGGCCGTTTTATTGGATTGACCAAATTTACTTGATGGCGCTGTTATTTGTCTCGATTGGGATGGTACTGGATCTGGCCCGGCGTGAGGCTGGTTTGATCAGAACGCAGGCGTATATTATTGCTGCCGGTCTGGGGTTGCCCGTACTGTCCAATTTTCTTTATCTTTTAAATGTGCGTCCCTGGGGATTTCTGAACATTAGCCTGTTTTCATATTTTCCGGCGGCAGTCCTGCTGTGGTATGGAGTACAGCGCTATCACCTGGCAAGCATTCGCCCAATCGCGAGTGCGCTATTGCTTGAACAAATGCAGGATGGTATCTTGGTGACGGATCAGACGGGCATGCTGGTTGAATCTAACCCTGCTGCCCGTGTTTACTTAAATTTGGGGATTAAAGATCCGGTGGGCCGGTCACTTCAGGAGGCTGCGCCTGAAGTGGCGGAGGCGGTCTTGGCGATTAGGACGCAGCAAGATGGCGAGCGGGTGATCTGTTTGAATGGAGTTTGGCTGCAGGTTAGTACATCGTCCCTGTTGATGCGCGATGGGGAGAAAGCCGGGGACTTGACGATTATCCGAGATGTTAATGCCCGGGTGGAGGCCGACCAGCTCAAAGAAAAGGAGAACAATCGCCAGTCGGCCTGGCAAGAACGTCGTAAGATTGCCCGCACGTTACACGATTCGATCACCCAATATTTGAACAGCCTGATTTTGTTATCCGCCTCTGCAACGAAGCGCCTGGAGCGGAGCGATTACGAGCACCTGGCGGCTGTGCTTGTTCATATCGAAGACGGTTCTCGGCTGGCCATGCAAGAGATGCGGGTCTTGATCAATGAATTACAGTTGGAGACGCCCACAGAGCAGGTTTTTGATCTGGTCAGGGCTTTGAACACACGGATTGAGATGATCGTGGCCCAGGCTGAGCTGCAGATCAATTTTGACGCGCCAAAGAGCATTCGTCTTGATTCAGGGCGGCAGCATGAAATCTTCTATATTTTGATCGAAGCCCTGAATAACATCTTGCAGCATGCGGGAGCGGATAAGGTTTCAATTACTTTGTGGCAATCCGAGAGCAACATAAACGTTGAAGTCGTCGATAATGGTCACGGATTTGATATCAGCCAGCCACGCCCGGGTGGTATGGGGTTGGCCAACATGCGTCAACGCACTTTGCAGCTGGGTGGCCAGCTCACGATTACGAGTACGCCTGGCGAGGGTGCTTGCCTATCTCTGCAGGTCCCTACTCGCCGGTGGAGTGAAAGGCGGGCGAACCCAGGATAAACGCGCGGATCATATATAATAATGCCGGCGGGTTTTGCCTGATAGAAAAACTGTTGGATTTGTGCTGGATAAAAAAAACCCCCGTGCGATGATATCGACGGGGGATCAACTTTTATTTAATTGTATGTTTTTCATCGCTCCCCCAGTCGGGACCCCTATTATTTTACGTAGGCCATATATTTTTGGTCGTTTTTAATGATGTGATTGACAAGCCAATCTTTTAGGAATTCCATGACTGGGAGGGTTAGAGCGACTTTACCGGATCTATACTGGGTCTGAAGTTCAAAGACTTTCTGGATAAAGGCGGCGTGTTCAAGTTTTTGGGTGGGCAGATCTGGGTAATTAACGTTTGCCAACATTTTTTCTTCGATTGCAAAGTGCTCCTTGGAATAATTGACGAGCTTATCGAGGGTGGCCCCCAGGATTTCCTTGCCTTTGCCCTGGCTCATGGCATCGTGCAGCTCATTAACCAGGTCGAAGAGTTTTTTGTGCTGGGCGTCGATCCCGAGGGAACCGACAGAATAAGATTCGGACCATGACATTATTGACATATACACTCCTTCTCTAAAGCGGATGAAGTGATTATAACCTGTTTGCCTTATACGGTAAGCTCAGCCAGGTTAATATCGCTTGGGGCAAACCCTGGTTTGCTTTACGGTGCGCTGGTGAGTAAATGGGCGCATCCAACCAGGCTGGATGCGCATTTCTGCGGGGTCAGGTGGCGCAAGGTTGCAGCTCTACCGGTTTCGGTGATCAGCTTCGGTTTGCATGGGGCTCCAGTTCTGGGTGGATTCAAGGTTGGGGTTGAAGTTTGGGTCATCAGCCAGGATGTATTCGCCCTGGTTATTACTCCAGGCGTGGCCATACCCACTGGGAAGTTCCACTATTTCCTGGCGGTTCGCGTCGTAGAAGCCATCCACGTCACGGATGGCGCGGCTGCGGTCAACGCTGAGGCGGTCGAAGGTTTCCTGGCGGCGGTACCAATCGCCCAGGTTTTGTTCGCGGGCCCGGCTGCCAGCCTCGGCCAGCATTTGGCCGATTTCACCGATGTGGCGAATACGCTGGATCTGCATATTGGCCATGCGTTGGGCGATGGTCTTGAAGGCGGCGTACCAGTGCGGATTGAGCTTGAAGGATTGGATCATGACCGTGAACAGGTCGGCGTTTGCGTCCAGCCTGCCTGCGGCGGCGCGGAATGCAAACAGGTAGTCGATAAACCAGACGGTCAGCTGGCTGGAGGCGAACAGGCTGCCGATTTGCAGCCGGAAGGTCTCGACGACCGCGTAGATTTCCTCTTCAAAGGGGTTTCCCAGGTAGGAGTATTCGATGCGCGCTTTGCCACCTTCGGCTGCAGCGCCGGGAGTGATGACAGCGTCTGATTTCAGCAGATGTGGCAGGCTAGGCAGGGGGGTCAGGTTTTGGATGCGCAGGTTTTGGGTCTGGGCACGGTAACGCGGCAAGATATAGGTTTGAAATGCTTCCTGGATGTTGACCGGCGGTCGCACCTCGGCGCCGAAGTAACGGGAACCGGGTGGGATTATCAGGCGGTTGAGCGGGTTGTTGTTCCAGGTGAAGTTCATGTTGGGCAGCACTTCAAAAGCTTGCGGGCCGAATGGGTTTTGCAGGGCAAAGGCTACCACGGCTGGCATGCCGGGGTTATCCATTTGCCAGGTGCAGCCGCCTTGCAACTTCCAGCCAGAGGGCGCCAGCATACGGAAGACTTCCAGCCCAGTGCCCTGTGTATCTGTGTAGACGATGGGTTTGAAGCGCATTCCGCGCACGAGCTTTTCTTCAGATTGCCCAGGGCCGGGGCGGCTAAAGATCAGGTTTGAGCCACAGTATGGGCAGGCGATACTATCCTGCTTTTCGAGTTTCAAGTCTCCGCCACATTGTGGGCATTTCAGAGCATAAGGAATCGCAGAAATTTGTGTAACCATGTGCCTCCTTCCGCCCTCAAAAGGTAGGCAATTCTCGTTAGGGTAGGTTGGTTATGAACTCAGACGTTGGGTGCCATTAAAAAATGGCTGAATTCATCACTCGCTACTGTGCGAGATTCGCCGGAAGAATGAATAAATGGGCGGTCTATTTCATTATAAGTGATTATGGGGGTGGTACACAATCACTCTTTATGCCTAGCGTGGGGCTTGCCCCGGCTTTTGTGGGCACCATTAATGTCTGGATTTTTGCTCAAATTCCATCGGGCTTTGGTAACCCAGAGTTTGTGCGTAACAAGCGCAGGGTTTGCAGGGGTTATATTGTGGGTGTTTTTATCACGAATACGTGCCGAATGGACGAATGACACGAAGTTTCTTTGGTAAATATGGTTTTACTTCGACAGTGTCACATTTTTGTATAGCTGTGATTGCGAGACCGGGCGGGAGGTTGCGCGAATAACTTTTTTATGTCATCAGCAGCTGGCAGGGGGTGAAAGCGCTTTTTTGTGGAGTTTTACGCCAAAACAGGCGCAAAAACTCCACAGGCGGGGCAAACCATCGATTTTTAATCGCCCGAGCAGCAGAACCAGGATGGT
>CAINXK010000174.1 GCA_903854805.1 uncultured Anaerolineae bacterium | reverse complement strand
GAAGTTTTGACCAGGGAAGGTTCTTTCTGCGAGATGGACTTTTTGTCCCTGGGCTTGCAGGAGAATATTTCCATCCAGCCATGCCCCCTGCAATATCTCCTTGTGATGGCGCTTCAGGAAGTGGGCGATGAAATCCTGAAACAGGCGGTTCATATCAAAGACAAATGAAAAAGAAGGCAGACTACCTGTGGAAAGCTGCACCAGGCGCTGCTCCCAAAACAACCTGGCCAGGTTGAAGGCCGGGTTGAAACGTTCATTCAGCCGGGTAAAGTAGACTTTGGACAGGTCGCTGTATAAGGTCTCGCGGCTTGGTTTGCAGTCCGCAAGCCAATCGCGAAGATCCAGCAGTAACCGACGATTGATTGGGTCCTGGGTCAATCGCCAGAGAGTATCGACCGTGAGGGAAAAAATGCGGTTGAGCGGTGTATCGGGCGAAAACTCATCATAGGAAACATCAAAGCGCATGCGATCATAAGAGTGATGGGCGAGCTGCTTTCCGATCAACCAGCTGCCCCGGATGACTGGCAGGCGGTCTTCGATGGTGACATAGGCATGCGGCAGACCGGCCTTGAACTGGCGGTGCAGTTCAAGCGCAAACAAGCGGGTCAATATTTCCAACCAGTCGCCGGCTTCCGAATGCAGGTCGGCTGCATCCTGGGCGCGCAAGGGCAGATCGCAGGCCACACTCAGCATCACCAGCATGTTATGCATCGCGCTGCGCACCGCTTCCTGATATTCAGGCGAGCATTCCGGTTTGTCAAAATCGCCTTTGGCTGCGATCTTGGGCAGGATTTGCAGGGTGGTATCGCCCAGCCTCACCAGCCCGACAAACTGGGAGGCTTTGATGGTTTTGCGCCCGACTGTAAATAATGTATTTCCCGATGAATTATTAAGCCGCTCCAACTGATCCAGGCGCGGGTCATTTAACCCCCAGCCCAGGTCTGACTGGATGGCTTTTGAACCGTATTCGGTGAAGGTGAAAACGTTTTTCGGCAAACTTAACCTATTGCTTAATCACTTGAGTTTAGAGATGGGTGGAACAGCGCACAAGTGCGGTGAAGTCAATCGAACCTTAATAAACGAGAAGCAGTAGTGAAATTAACAGGTTTTAGGCTGATTTTGCAGTTTTTTGGTTTTGAAAACGATATCAAAACGTTTTCTTGGGGCTGGGCAATAGCCTTGTTGCCTACCGTGACCTTTTCCTGCTGGTCTGGTGTTCGCAGCAGGTGTGCCAGATTGCAACAAAAATATTTGCGTTGAGCGTTGCACCTGAGCTGGGGTCAACGGTTTGTCCCGCCCGTCTTTTTTGCGCGGATGCCAGGCGGGACGGTCAGGCTTGACTTTATCACGAATGAGTAACAGCTGCCAATAAGCCAGAGCAACCATCCACATCCAGCGTTCCAGGCTTTTCAGGTCGGTTGAGCGGTTGTTATTGAGCCCGAGATGTTGTTTGAGAAACCGAAACATGTGCTCAATCGCAAATCGCCACAGGTACATTCGGCATAGATCTTGCGGCTTTACATCTGCTGAACCAGTCCAGAAAAGCCAGATTGGGCGTTTGTAGCGTGGTGTGCCATCCTCTTTCAAGAACTCGACGCAAACCACCGAGCCAGTCACTTTTGCCAGCCGCTTGAAGTGCAACTTATTCCAGACCCGTACCCGGACTTTTTGTTTGCCAAGTAAAAACTCTTCGCTAGCATCCACTTCGCGCGGGATGGCAGTCAGTTGGAAATCTTCACCGTGTTTTAGTGGTGCACCCAGACTGCCTTCGGGTTTGGGCTGCGGTTCCTGGCTGAGTTTCTGGTTGTTTTGCAGCCGCACCAGAGCGTAAGTGTTCTCCAAACCAGCAAAGGCACCCAGAAAATGCTTGTCTCGATAGCGGCTGTCGGCGGCGATAACCTTCGGATGCTTGTTACGCACCGCTAAATCTTTGACCTGTTGCGCAGCAAGTTTGGTATCGGTGCTGGCTGTGCTGATGCGTTCCACATCTTCTGGCGCAGCCCAGGATGTGCCGCTTTGCACCAGCCGCACCAGCCAGGAGTATTTGTGACCATAACGTACCGGCTCTTTCTGTTGGGCCTTGAGTGCCCCACGATCCGCTAGGGTTTCCGCAGCCATGCGCTCATTAGGCGTGGCATCGATGGCGTGAATTTCATATCCGGCAATAGTTTCCCAGATATCATCCTGGCTGTTGTTGAATACATTCTTCAGGTTGTCGCCCAAATCGCCATGCACCAATGCGTCATAGACACTGCTGAATTTTCGCCGGAACACTGGCGATTCGCTCAAGGAAACTGGTGAGTTGACATGCCCGGCTATCGTCAGGGCATCAACCAAATCCAATATGGCGCCTGGTCGATAGGTCACTTTTTGGTATACTGCTTCTCGGAACTCGCTGATGGTAGTTTTGGTCACGCATAACTTTTATCAGCAAGTTCCACTTTTTGTTAAGGTCCGAGTACTACTTTGAACTCTAAACTCAAGT
>CAINXK010000173.1 GCA_903854805.1 uncultured Anaerolineae bacterium | reverse complement strand
TCGTATAAACTGTCATGGCAGGTAGCCTCTGTTCGAAAAGGATTTTGTTCGCAAACTCTATCTTATCCGTTCAGTGGCTGCCTGTCTCTCAGCAATTTGTAAATGTACAATTATTTAGTTTTGAACCGTGCCCCGTTTTTCTTCAAAACCAGCCCAAAGAATTTCTTGATGTCATGCGTCACCAGGTCGAATTCCATGCCCTCGCGCATTTCGGAAACTTCGATGGTTTCCTGTCCGGGCTCCAACCCGATCACTTCGTTTATGGGCAGAATGTGAACGCCGCGTAAGTCGAAATCCGAGTCGGGCGATGGAAAGCCATATAAGTGCGCGCCGCTGACGGTGATGAACAAATGTGGGTAGGGCTGACGATTGGCTTCGTCGATCAGGCGCTTGTCGAGATGGATCATTTCAGCATGCTCCTTCTGGCTCGGATAAGAAAATCGTTGGCTTGGCTGTAATCGGGCTGCTCTGGTAGGGTACTGTTTTGAAAGGCGTGATCAAATTCTTTGTGCAGATTCAATCTCCATACGTTGAGATCGTCCCAATTCATCTCGCCGGCCCGGATGGTCAGCAAGCGCTCACGGTGAGCATCCACCCTGACAGGTACAAAACCTTCCTTTAAAACAGTGATTCCCGAAAGCAATAAGCGGATCAGGTGCATGGCGTGTTTCCAGCGGATTTCGCCACGCGAACGCAAATCCTGCTCCAATTTCTTGAATTGGGACATCACATAGCCATTATAGGTCTGGTAGATCAACTGCGAAAGGAAGATGGCGCGCAGGTCGAGCAATTCCTGCGCCAGGGGCGTGACGGTTTCGACCAGGGGCGAATACATGCATTCCAGGATGTTGGGGTTGGCGCGCAGGGCCAGGTTGATAAACTTCTCCAACTCCCAGTAACATTCCTGGGCTGCCTCATTTTCCAGCTGCTCGGGAATGGCGAACAATGACCATTGTAAGTCTGCCGGTGGCAGGTAAATCCCACGCCGGTCGGTGTCCGAGCCATCATGATCCAGCCCATAAGCGCGCGAGCCTGTGACGCAGCGGTAAATGATAAATTCATCCAGTTTGGTCCGGGCAAGCACATCCCGCCCGAATTGCTCAATACCATCCTGCTGTAATTGTTTGCGCACAGAAAACTGTGCCCTTGCCAGCCAGGCTTCGACGCCGTTGGAAAAACTCACCAGATAAGGGCTATGCTGGTCGGGTGGCGTGGTAATAACCACCCCGACTGCGCCGGCAATGCAAAGCACCTGGCTGGTTTCATCGATGATCGCTGAGCGGGTGACGATCTGGGTGCCGTTTGGCAGGTAGAGGTGAGGGGTAATTTTCATGCTCGCAGCAGCTTTCGGATCAATCCGTCGTAGGCATCTTTCATTGGCAGGTCCAGCTCCACATGAATGCGCCGGCGATCCGTCACAACTGTTTCGTGGGTAATGGGGTTCAGGCCGGGTTTTTCGTAGGTTTCCCAATATAGGCCAATGCCGCGCTTTTGCCAGTTGGGTAAATCGTTGAAGTTGATCCCGTTCTGGAAAAGCAGCTCGTTCTTTGCGGCAATCGACAGCCTGAGCATGGCGCTGGTGGCCTGGTCAACTGTCTGGCCCTGTTTGCGCAGCATCCAGTAGCAGTGGGCGTTCAGGGCATTGCGGTGGGCATCCTCGTTGCGCCAGCGGAAGTAATCCACCACCAGATCTTCAGCCGGAAGCTGGGAAATGCGGCAGTCAAAGGCCGCCAGATCGCCCAACAGCAGCGAGAATTTGGCGCTGGCTTCGCCGGCCAGGATGGAGTTGTATTTGCGCATTTTGCGCTCGAAAGCGGTTTCAGAGCGATGAAAAAGCAGGGAAATTTCATCGCTCTGGGTATAGCCGTAGATCACGCGGAAACCACACTGCATCAGGTGTTCCACGGCTGCCACCATATAATCGCGAAAGCGCAAATCATACGGCGCTTCAAAATGGTGTGTTTCCTTGGTTAGCCTGGTAAAGCTGCGTCCATCGATGCGCGCGACCATATACAACCCCGGCAGCACACACATATCGGCGGCGGTTTCGAAGACGCGCATCTTCGTATCCAGATCGTCAAATTTCATTGTAGGTTTCCAGCATCAAATTCTTGCATAACCTCAGGGCTAGCGCTCACCCTTCAGGAGCCTGTCATCTTTGGGGAAAAATTGTTTATTTTCTCGAAGGCATTGCCGATAGGGTACCGATATATTGCCGATAATCCATAGGTACGCTTGCGACGGGAGTTGTCCTCAATGGTCAGTAAACCGTTTTTCACCCACTCTTGCATCAGGTTGCGCGCCATCCGTTCGGAGAGCCCAAGCAATTCAGCCACCTCATTTGCTGTAATGGTATCCTGTTTGGCGAACAGGCCCAGTACCATCCGAGCTCGATGATCCAGGTGACGTAAGTTTTCTGGCTCCAGGATAGTAGGAGCATTTTGTAAACTTAATGCTTCTTCTTTGGCAACGTGGAACACATCTGCAAGTAAACCGACAAAATAGCTCAACCACTTACTGATGTCAGCCTCAGCCCGGCCTTCATAGTAATTGTGGTGCGGGTGAACTGCCAGGGCACCATAATAAACTTCTAATTCACGCGCATGATATTCTTCGAGAGAGAAAAAACCATTCAACCCATAGCCTCCACGGTGTAACAGGAAGGTTGCCAGCAAGCGGGCGGTTCTTCCATTACCATCGTAATAGGGGTGGATGGTTACGAATTGATAGTGAGCTAAACCGGCAATCAACGGAACGGGAATCTTATCCTTCTCGGCCTGGTTGACCCAGTTGACCAACTCAGCCATTAAACCTGAAACATCTACTGCCTCGGGGGGCAGATAGACGATTCCGCCGTTGATTGAATCCCGGATAACATTCTGGCCATCACGATAGGGAGTTGGTTTCGCACGACGGCCATACTCTACCAGGGCATGCAGGCGGCGGATTAAGTCTTCAAAAAGAGGCTTACCCTGGGCTGCCCAATCTTCCACGCGCAACAGCGCATCCCAATAATTACGCACTTCGCGCACGTCACGTTCGCGACCCTGGATGGCAATCCTTTTTTCCTGAATGACCTGTTCCGCTTGTGCAAGTGTAAGGCGATTGCCCTCTATTCGCGTTGAATAATGCGTGGCTCGTATGCGTGCCCGCTGGCGTAGTTCTGCTTCTACAGCAGGTGGCAGGGGGATATGTTCTACTACTGCCCTGGCTGATTCGATTTTCATTAGCCAGCGAGCCAGTTGAGTTGATATAGTGTATTTGGGTTGCCATGTATCAGCCATTCACCTATTATAACGTTGTTGCTATGAATTTATGCCGATAAATTGCCGATAAACCCCTGCAATCATAACTGTACCTGGAAATAATAAAGCACATGGAAGAATCTGAGGGGTCAGGCTTTCCATGTGCAACAATATCATATCAAGAAATTGGGAGTCTACGGTGTTTCAAAAACGGGTTCTTTTGATGGATTTCCATATCGCATCCAAAATAAATTGAGAGCTGGGCCAGGGTCTACATTGAAACTGATCCTCGAATGCCCGATAATCATCCCGTCCGGAATATTCCATCGTTTCTGGATGTCCCGGACGAGTATCTGAAGTGATTTGATCTGTGCGGGCGGATAATCTTCCCAGAAACGGTATCCGAAGGAATCGTTATAGTCTTCGAAAATCAAGATGTTTGATGGTGGCGTTTTGTTGGCGAAGACCAGCGGATCGATATGACCCAGATTGACTAATTCGATCCCGATGGTTTGGTACCGGGGTTCCAGAAGCAAGCCCTCCTGGTTCGAACAGACCGGGCAGGATGGGTTGCACAGGCTGAGCTTCCAATGGCAGGTTACGTGAAACGCTGCAAATCTTTCCGGAACAAGTTGGGTGATACTGCCATCCCGATCGATGATGTAATGCGCGCTGCTGTTATTGGGTTTTTGAAAGGTTGCAATCGAGGCATCCAGCGAACCTTCAGTATAGTGTAAGACAATTGCCCTGGGGTTGTTCACTTGCTCGAAATTACAGGAAGGACGTACGCGGATATCAAAGGGAAGGTGATCCCTGGCGATGACTGAAACATCTGTTGGGATGACCAGCTTGTTTAATTCAGCCCACCACTCCCAAGTATCCGTTTTTGTCTGATTACAGAAGTGGATCAGTGGGCTGTATTCAGACACCGGGTTTGGTTTCCAGGGAACGGGCGAAGGCGTTGATGAAACGTGATACCGTACAAGGTTTGGAAAATTTCGCGTAGGTGAAGGGTTAGGGGTGATACTTGCTGACGTCTTTATGAGCGCGCCTGGAGTTGGGCTTTGAACAGGTGTGGTCGCTGGCCAGCTTCCCTGAGTAATCCCGATCAGCGAAAAGAATACAAGCGGAATTGCGAGAAGTTGGGTTATTGGTTTCAATGTGTTAGCGCACGCAGTTTGGCTTCGCCGGTTTGGGTGACCAGCACTTTTGGCACGACCGATGGAAATAAAATTGAAAGATCGGCCGAGACATTGACGGAAACAGTATTGTCATTTCCACTGATCTGGATCCCGGTTACGAAAGCGTGTACACCTTTGGCGGATAGCCCAGCTGTATTCAGGGTTACGTAGGATTGTGCATTGCCCCATGATTTTGAAGTTGGCACCAGTTTGCCAGAATTCTGGAATACCTGTTGATTGATCTCTGCTGAAGCAGCCACTGCAGCTGCATCGGCTGCTTTTTGAACTTCCGCAATGGCGTAAAAATAACGTCCGAGCTCAATCGCCATGGCAAATATGGGCACAAATACGAGCCCAATAAAAACGGCCCAGAAGGTCAAAGAATAACCGCGGTGATCTCTCAGCAACATTTCCTACCAGCCTTCTTGTCGGAATGTGGCATCCGCTTTTACTGTGAAGGTTTGCCCAGGCAGACCTGGGAAAAGACTGGTCAAGGGCGACATAAAGTTAGGGATGTTTCCACTT
>CAINXK010000172.1 GCA_903854805.1 uncultured Anaerolineae bacterium | reverse complement strand
TGGATGTAGTTCTCACGATAGATATTATGATGGGTGGCTTCGTCACCCAGGCCACCGTTAGAATCATTAATGCCCCCATAGCCATCGGCATAAGAATATCCGCTGCCGTCAATTTCATTATTTTCAAATAATTGATTGTTCCCAACCGTAAAAACGGCCCCATTAATAAAATTATTTCTGAGGGCGATGAAACTTGTGGCTGCTTCTAAGAACCAACCAAACCTGATGGTATGTTTGTTGGTGCTGGTAAATCTCAGGCTTTCGATGTTCCAGTAACTGACTGGCCCCAGGCTGTAAAGCGCAATTTTGTCACTTCCATCGATGGTGACTAATTCATCCTGGTAGCTGGTTAAAGTAATTGGATGAGCGGCCGAACCGCTTTTGGTGATCTTGATGCTTTCAAGGTAAACGCCTTTGCGCACAATAATCTTATCCCCCGGACTGACCATGTTTACCGCTTTCTGAATGGTTTTCCAGGGAGTGTCTTGGTTGCCTGGGTTGGCATCGCTGCCATCGATTGAGACGAAATAGGTGCTGGGAGGCGCGAGTGTAGGCGGAATACGAGTGGGTGTTGGGGTGACTGATGGGATGACTACTGTTGGGGGGATAATTGTTGATGTGGATTTGATTTCTGGCGTGACGGGCAGGCTGGGTGGTGTAACTTTCTGGCTGCCGCAGGCAGATATTAAAAATACACTTATCAGTATGTTGGTCCACAAGCGCACATTCATGTGATTACCCTTTTCAGCATCCCATACAGGGAGTGGGAGTTTTGATGTTAATAGTCAAGAATGTTACCAGAAATTTCCATAAAAAACATGATCTGGCCAGGTCCTTTTCAGGGCCAGAATAAATTATTAAAATAGTGAAACCGACCTGTTGTGGCCGGTTTCACTATTGGCTATCCAGAGAAAACACCTCTTTTATGGGTTATTACAAAGAGGGCTTGGCAATCATCTCATCCCTGGGTCATCGCCTCCATCAAAAAAAATATGCAATTTATTCTATACTTCTAAAGTTTACAGCCCTGTCAAAAATCTTCAAACAATAAAGAATTATTACGTTTACTTCATACTTCTAAAGTTGGCAGCCCTGTCAAATATCATCACCAATAAAGAATTAAGCCAGTTTTCTGTACTTCTAAAGTTTGCAGCCCTGTCAAAAACTTTCAAACAATAAAGAATGATTCCAATTTTCTGTACTTCTAAAGTTGGGTGCCCTGTCAAATATCATCACCAATAAAGAATTAGGCCAGTTTTTACTAATAAAGACAAACTTCTGGCATATACCCGGATTAACAAATAAAAACGAAACCGCCTCGCCTTGTGGCCGGTTTCGCTATTAGCTCTCCAGGATCACGCCTCTATGTGATTAGAGAACGTAGCGACCAAAAAAAACTCCTGGGTCATCGCTTCCATTTCCGTGCAATATTCAGTTGTTACCCCAACGCCATAAAGTAAATATGAACTGATACTGATATAAGTCCATATTATCACGTTATTACCACAAACACAAGTATCAAATTCTATTGTAAATTAGAATTTGATAATAGTTTTGAAATTCGCCATGAAAATTCTGGTCCCAAGGTTAGCCAGGGTGCAGAGTGATAGGTCGATTTATTTTTCAGCTGTACGTCGCTGATTGTCAATTGCTTTCCCCGGGGAGTTTTTTGCCAGGTGCAAGTCAGCCCATCCGGATCGTCGTGAGGTCGCCCCGCCGGTCTGACTTGCAGTCTGGTATCTAGTGGTTGTGTAACTATTGCTTGGTTGTAACTTTCCAATACAGGCGGCTATCAACCAGCCAGGTGTGAGCATTTTGACCAGAGAAGCGCTTAAAGTCAGGCGCTTTGCAGGTGATGTGCTTGAGGTCGTCATCGCTACGGTGCATGTGATCGGCGACTTTGTTTCCTGGTTAGCCTGCAAGCATCAGGCTTGACTACCAAGATGTTTTCAGAAAAATACGTCCCTGCGAAGCAGACGGTTATTTGGGCGAGCCGGGCCGGGAAATATGAAAGGGCAGTGGTCTTTTTTTGCGTATTGAGCGAAAAAGAACTCTTTTATAGATTATCAGGTTTCAGGAGTATATTTATCCGCTAAGTGTTGATTTCTTCCTCAACATTTGTTGATCTTTTGGCGAAAAAGGCCCTGTCCATGGGTGTCTGCTGGCAACGATAATCCCCCAGTGTTGGTCCTGGGGGATTATCTTTGCCGGATTTCCTACCTGGTTGGGCAAGTTTTCAACTTAGTGCAAGTCAGCCCCGCCGGATCGTGGTGAGATCGCCCCGTAGGGCTGACTTGTAGCCAAGCGTTTGGCCTGGTTGTTTCTAATTATTTGGTGGGCACTTTGAAGTAGAAAGTGCTATCAACCAACCAGATGTGGGCGTTTTGACCAGAGAAGCGGTTAAAGTTGGCTACTTTGCAGGTGACATGCTTGAGATCGTCATACGCGCAGCTCATTTGGTAAGGGTTCTGATCAATTGTGATTGAGGTAACCATGTTTTGTTTCTTGGCCATCCCAAAGGCATCAAATTTTACAATCAGCGTGTTTCCAGAAAAATATACGCCCGAGAGTCGGATGGCCCTTTGAGCGGTCGGGGGGACGGCTTTTGCTGCCATGGTAAATGACATGGCGAGGATGGAAATTACTACTAACAGGATAACCAATTTTTTTGTCATTTCATATTTCCCTTTGCGTTCTTTGAATGGCAGCGGGCCCAAAAGCCCGGCTGTGAGTGTGAGCCAGACCTTGGAACCACAAGACCAACATTGTGTTTCCGGGCGCTCCTGGCAATAATTGGCCGCTTTGCAGTGCTTGCTGGGCGGGTCTTCTGTGCCCCCTAAGGCAACGGAGGTATTTCTGGCTTTTCTGTGGGCGGCTTTCGCCAGGTGCGATCTTTTGCTTCTGGGCCGCTTGCAGGGGAAACCAGATGGTGATCAAAAGTCTTGTTTGTGTAACTGTATTTCTAACAAAATAATATCAAAAGAATTGTCAGACCGTATTAGCAGAACGCTTATTTATCACTAATCAATTGTTTAAATAAGTTTAGAAAATCAGGTA